>JAIOJV010000109.1 GCA_019911805.1 Gammaproteobacteria bacterium | reverse complement strand
CACAACCACTCCGCGCACCCGTCAGGTGTCGCGCCGGGGCGGTTTCGCTGGCTCGCGGGAAGCCGTACCATTAGGCGCTCCCATCGGCCGTGCGCCGCCGGTACTTGAGTCGTCGGCGTGTAGATCCATGTACTTGTCCCGAAAACTCATTGCAGCCACGGAAACACACGGAAGGTGTTGAAATGAAACAGCGTCAGGAAGCCCCGCCGCGACACCTGACGGGTGCGCGGAGTGGTTGTGGGGGGCGTATGATCCGGTCTGTGCTGTTTCCGTGTGATTCCGTGGCAAAAGCGATTTCCAACCTTATAGGTCCCGCATGATCCGAAGCATGACGGCCTTCGCACAGCAGGAGCGCGAGGGTGACTGGGGTGCCCTCGCCTGGGAGCTGCGGGCGGTCAATCACCGCTATCTCGAGGTGAGCCTGCGGCTGCCCGACGAACTGCGCGGTCTGGAGGCGGCGGTGCGCGAACGCGCCGGACGGCGGCTCGGGCGCGGCAAGCTGGACTGCAACCTGCGCTTCAAGCCGGCCGTACGCCACGCCGCCGAGCTGCAGCTCGACGAGCGGGTCCTGGCCCAGGTGCTGGCGGCGAGTGGGCGGATCCACACACGCCTGCCACAGCCGGCGCCGGCACCCTCGCCGCTGGACGTCCTGCGCTGGCCGGGGGTGATCCAGGAAGAGACCCGTGACCTGGCACCGCTCGCCGATGCCGCGCTGGACCTGTTCGACGTCGCGCTCGCCGAGCTGGTGGCCACCCGTGAGCGCGAAGGTGGGCAGATCCTCGGCCTGCTCGGGACCCGCCTGGACGCGCTGGAGCCGTTGGTCGCCGCGGCGCGCGCGCGCCTCCCGGAGGCTCTCGAGCGCGTCCGCGACAAGCTGCGCACGCGGGTGGCGGAGCTGGTGGCGAGCCCCGATCCCGACCGCCTGGAACAGGAGCTCGCCTATCTCGCCCAGAAAATGGATGTCGACGAGGAGCTCGACCGCCTGACCGGCCACATCGCCGAGATGCGCCGCGTCCTGACGCTCGCCGAACCGGTCGGGCGGCGGTTGGACTTCCTGATGCAGGAGCTCAACCGCGAGGCCAACACCCTGGGCTCCAAGTCCGCGGACAGCGAGACCACCCGGGTGGCGGTGGAGCTGAAGGTGCTGATCGAGCAGATGCGCGAACAGATACAGAACGTCGAATAGGCTGAAAATTATTTCGGCCACGGAATCACACGGAAACACACGGATAAGGGCCCACGCCTTGCGCGGGCGCTGTCGCCACCCGGTGGCAGTGAACAACCGCTGCAGGAATATCCTGTGCTTCAGTGCCTTCTGTGTGATTCCGTGGCAAATACGGTTTTCGGGTCACAAGGATCATTGACGCTATGCAAGGCAATCTCTTCATCGTCTCGGCCCCGTCCGGGACCGGCAAGACCAGCCTGGTGCGCGCCATGATGGAACGCCTGGGCGATACCGCCTTCTCCGTCTCGCACACCACCCGGGCCATGCGGCCGGGGGAGCAGGATGGCCGGGATTATCACTTCGTCGCGGTCCCCGCCTTCGAGGCGATGATCGCGGCCGGCGAATTCCTCGAACACGCCCGAGTCTTCGACAATTTTTATGGCACGGCACGGGCGTCGGTCGAGGCGCAGCTGGTGGCCGGCCAGGACGTGTTCCTCGACATCGACTGGCAGGGCGCCCGGCAGGTGCGCCACGCCTGGCCGGGGGTGACCAGTATCTTCATCCTGCCGCCGTCGCTCACCGCCCTGGAGTCGCGTCTGCGCGCCCGTGGCCAGGACAGCGACGAGATCATCGCCCGCCGCATGGCCGCCGCCATCAGCGAGAGCGGTCACTATAGCGAATACGATTACCTCATCATCAACGATACCTTTCCGACCGCCCTCGAAGAGCTCATCGCCATCGTGCGGGCGCAGCGCCTGCACACACCGCAGCAGACCGGCCGGCACGCGGACCTGCTGGCCGCGCTGCTGGCATCAACCGCCTGAATTGGGTAGACTCCCCGTCCCGCTTTACCTGCATATCAAAGGTCAGAATCATGGCGCGCATCACCGTTGAAGACTGTCTGGACAACGTGGCCAACCGTTTCGAGCTGGTACTGGTGGCCGCCAAGCGCGCCCGCCAGCTGGCGAACGGCGCGCCCACCACGTTGGAGTGGGAGAACGACAAGCCCACGGTGGTGGCGCTGCGCGAGATCGCCGACGGCCTGATCGGTCCTGCCATCCTCGACGCCGTGGACGAACCGGCGGAAGAGGCGCCGGATGCCGTGGCACGCGCCGCCGCGTTGTTCGCCGATGCTGCGGATGCCGACCTGATCGTCCCCGACAGCGAGGCGGAGATCCCGCCCCCCGCCGCCAGCGTCGACGACGTCTGATCCCGCCCCGTACGGCCTGCCGGGCACCGATCGCACTGATCAGGCCCGGTATATCCGCGGGTGACGTCGGCCGCTCCTTTGGCCTATGATCCCGGTGACATACCAGCGGTCCGCCCTGGCCGTGGGGGAACCCGTGGACGGGCGGAGTGAATGCGGAGCACCATGGCGGTCACCCCCGAACAGATCTCTTACGACAGCGGCGAACGCCGGGTACTGATCAGCGATCTGTGCCGCCGTCTGGAGCGCTACCTCAACGCGGACCAGGTGCGGGAGGTTTACCGCGCCTACCTCTTTGCTGCGGAGGCCCACGAGGGCCAGCACCGCCTGTCCGGCGAGCCCTACATCTTTCATCCACTGTGGGTGGCGCAG
Source organism: Gammaproteobacteria bacterium (assembly GCA_019911805.1). Classification (NCBI taxonomy): domain Bacteria; kingdom Pseudomonadati; phylum Pseudomonadota; class Gammaproteobacteria; species Gammaproteobacteria bacterium. The sequence goes on along the minus strand of JAIOJV010000109.1, from coordinate 17,611 downwards.
ATCCTCGCCGACATGCGCATGGATCACAAGAGCATCATCGCCGCCATCCTGCATGATGTCATCGAGGACACCGGCACCGGCAAAGAGGAGGTCGCCAAGGCCTTCGGCGAGGAGGTGGCCGAGCTGGTCGACGGCGTGAGCAAGCTCACCCAGATCAAGTTCGAGACCCAGGCCGAGGCGCAGGCCGAGAACTTCCGCAAGATGCTGCTGGCGATGGTGCGCGACATCCGCGTCATCCTCATCAAACTTGCCGACCGGCTGCACAACATGCGCACCCTGGCCGCGATGCCGCCGGACAAGCGCCGCCGCATCGCCCGCGAGACCCTGGAGATCTACGCGCCGATCGCCAACCGGCTGGGCATGAACAGCATGCGTCTGGAGCTGGAGGATCTCGGCTTTCAGGCGTACTACCCGCTGCGTGCGCGACTGCTGGCCGCGGCTGTGAAGCAGGCGCGCGGCAACCGCAAGGAGATCCTGAGCAGGATCGAAACGGCCATCCGTCACCGGCTCGAGCACGACGGCGTCGCCGCCCGCGTGGTCAGCCGCGAGAAGCACCTCTACAGCCTCTACCAGAAGATGCGCAGCAAGCGCCTGTCGTTCGACGAGGTATTCGACGTCTTCGCCTTCCGCGTCATCGTCGACCAGGTCGACACCTGTTACCGCGCACTGGGCGTGGTGCACAACCTCTACAAGCCGGTACCGGGACGCTTCAAGGACTACATCGCCATCCCCAAGGCCAACGGCTACCAGTCGCTGCACACCGTGCTGTTCGGACCGTATGGCGTGCCGATCGAGGTGCAGATCCGTACCGAAGAGATGGATGGGGTCGCCGAGGCCGGCATCGCCGCGCACTGGCTCTACAAGAGCGGCGACGGCGGCGCCGACAACGCCCATACACGCGCACGTGAATGGCTGCGCGAACTGCTGGAGATGCAGAAGAACGCCGGTGACTCGCTGGAATTCCTGGAGAACGTCAAGATCGACCTGTTCCCCGACGAGGTCTACGTGTTCACGCCCCGTGGCGAGATCATGGAGCTGCCACGCGGTGCGACGGCAGTGGACTTCGCCTATGCGGTGCACACCGACATCGGCAACACCTGCATCGCCGCCAAGATCGACCGCCGGCTCGCGCCGCTGCGCACGCCGCTGCACAACGGCCAGAACGTCGAAATCATCACCGCACCCGGCGCGCACCCCAATCCGAGCTGGCTGAACTTCGCAGTGACCGGCAAGGCGCGTTCCAACATCCGCCATTATCTGAAGAATCTGCGCCGCGAAGAGGCCACCAGCCTGGGCAGACGGCTGCTCGACCGGGCGTTGACCGGCCTCGGCACCAGCCTGGCGGACATCGATGCGGAACGGCTTGCCGGCTTCGTGGAACTCTGCGGCGTAAAGTCGGTGGACGCGTTACTCGAAGATATCGGTCTCGGCAACCGCATGCCGGCCCTGGTGGCGCGGCGCCTGCTGGGCGACGAGGAGGTCGCGGCCGCGATCACCGGCAGTGCGCCGCTGGCGATCCGCGGCACCGAAGGCATGGTCGTGAACTTCGCCAAGTGCTGCCACCCGATCCCGGGTGACCGCATCGTCGGCTTCGTCAGCGCCGGCCGCGGTATCGTCATCCACAACGAGAACTGCAAGAACATCGCCGACTACCGTAACCGCCCGGAAAAATGGGTGGATGTCGAATGGGAGCGCGATGTCAGCGGCGAATTCAGTGCCGAGCTGCGGGCGGAGGTCGCCAATCAGCGCGGTGTGCTCGCCACGATCGCGGCGGCCATCGCCGATATGGGTTCGAACATCGAGAACGTCACGATGGAGGACCGCGATGGCCTGAATACCTCCATGACGTTTACCATCACCGTGCGCGACCGCCTGCATCTGGCGCGGGTGATACGCGCGATCCGGCACATCCCCCTGGTGCTGCGCATCAGCCGTACCAGGAGCTGAGGGCGCCGGCCATTCTCCGCGCCGTAGCGGGGGACGTCTCTGTGTCTCAGGGCGGTGCCGGGGTCTGGTTCTTCAATCTTTTCCACAGTGTGGTCCGTGACATGCCCAACCGGCGCGCAGCCTCGGCCTTGTTTCCACCGGCCTCGCGCAACGTCTGCCGGATCAGCGACTGCTCATACTGCCTATCTGCAGCCGGGCGGTAATAGCGGGTCAGCGGCACGGTAGCCACCTCGCTGGTTGTCTCGGGTTCAAGCCGGCGGTTATAGATGTCCGTCGGCAGATGCTGTGGCAAGAGCACATCACCGTCGCAGTGCACCATGGCGTACTCGATGACGTTCGCCAGCTGACGTACGTTACCCGGCCACTCACCACGTTCCAGCAATAGCACCGTCTCATGGGCCAGTTGCGGCGGCTTGCGCTTGTAGCGCAACGCCACGTCGGTGAGCAGTTTGGTGGCCAGCATGACGATGTCTTCACGCCGTTCGCGCAGCGCCGGCACCTCCAGCGGCAGCACACACAAGCGGTAATAGAGATCTTCGCGGAACGCTCCGCGCCGCACCATGGCGGTCAAATCGCGGTGGGTGGCGGTGATCACGCGCACATCCACCGGGCGCGCATGGTTTTCGCCCAGGCGCACGATCTCGCGCTCCTGCAGCACCCGCAGCAGCTTGACCTGGGTGCTGAGGGGGATCTCGCCGATCTCGTCAAGCAGCAGCGTGCCGCCATGCGCCGCCTCGAAGCGCCCGGCGCGCGCCATTGCCGCACCAGTGAAGGCACCGCGGGCATGCCCGAACAGCTCCGACTCCAGCAGGTTCTCCGGCAGTGCCGCACAGTGCACGGTGATGTAGGGGCGGTTGCTGCGGTCGGAATTATCATGCAGGGCGCGCGCGACCAACTCCTTGCCGGTGCCACTTTCGCCCATGATCGACACGGAGGCGTCGCTGGACGCCGCGCGCAGGATCTTTTCGTACAGTGCCTGCATCACCTGGCTATGACCGACGATCCCGCCCAGGCGCAGGCGCTCGCGCACCTCGCCCTCGAGTTCCACCTCGCGCGAGCGGTCGCGCAGGATGATGGCGCAATACAAATTCGCCTCATTGGGCGGCAGCAGCAGCGACCACATACGCAGATGCACCGCCGGGCCATTGGACCGGTTCAGCCTGACGTCCTGGATCTGCCGCGCCGCGCCATCGGAGTGGCTCAGCGTGCACTGATCACGTGCCTCGCAGGTCCGGGCGCAGGCAGTCTCGGCAAAGATGCTCGGACAGAGCTGGTCCAGTACGGCGGGCTGGTCGCGCCCCAGCAACACGGTGGCGGCCTCGTTAATGGCCGCTACGCGCCGGTCGTGATCGAGGAATACGACGCCTTCCTCAAGGCTGTCCAGAAATGGGCTCAGGGTCGTCAGCGTGAACACAAGGAAATTGCTCCTGTCGTTCAGAGTGGACGTCCAGGTACTGTCGACTGTGGACGTCTGTAAACATGCATAAAGAATATATCTTCGTGTTTATCGTGTAAAGACAGTGTCTTGTTGTGCTGGCATGGTTCTGGCTCCCAGTGCCTGCAACAGCGGCCCGGCGGTTCGCCCGCCGCACCCGACACCAGGAGAGTCTGTCATGCGCACACCGTTCATTTCCCTCTGCCTCGGCACCGCTCTGGCGTTGCCCCTGTCCGTATCGGCCACCACGCCAGCCGGCGTGGACCCGATCACCGCGAGCTTCGCCCGCATGTTGAATCACACGCCTGTGGCCGACACGCCGGCTACGCCGACGGGCCGCGAAGACGATCCGCTGCACACGCACGTCGTGGCCGTGTTGTGGGAACACCATCCCGGCTGGTGCGGACCGGCTCGCGCCGACAGCGTCACCCTGAGCCTGCGCACTACGCACTGACTTCGCCGTGTCTATCGCATCCACACCGCGTCGTTCGGGGGGCTGCTTTTGGCTGCAGCGGCGATGTGGTATTCGCCGATTGAGCTGGTCTATGCCAACGCCGCCATGCATCGCCAGTGGGTCGCCCAGGTCATCGCCGTGGTGGGGCGCCAATGGTCCCGGGTGTTGGGCCGTGACCGCACCCCGGTCGGCATGCCTCACGGGATACGTTGGGCAGCAACACCGAAGTAATTCTGGATATTTATTTATGCATCATTCCTGCTGAAACAGGAATCCATGAAATCAATCGCCCGTGTGTCCGCCACTGCGCGCTACACGAGTTGAACCAAGGAGACTCCATGTCGCAACACTATGCTGTATGGCTGACATCACTGGCGCTGATGGCGTGCGTGGCGTCCGGTTTCATCTTCGTCGCCCTCAACTCCGGCAGGCGTGAGGAAAATTATGCGCCGCTCGCCAAGCACGCCTATCGCCTGCGTACCAAGCTGTTCTGGGTGCTGGTGCTGGTGTTCGGGTCGGCCATGATCTACACGCTGAGGGACTTGCCCTACGACGCCGTCAGCCGGGACATGAATAACGCCGGGCCGCCACAGGTCGTCGCCGCAACGGGGTATCAGTGGCGTTGGGAACTGAGCCACGACCGGGTTGCCAAGGGCCAGCCGGTCGAGTTTCGCGTGACCAGCGCGGACGTCAATCACGGCTTTGGCATCTACGACACCGAGATGCATCTGGTCGCCCAGACCCAGGCGATGCCCGGTTATACCAACGTCATCCGACATACCTTCGACAAGGAAGGCACGTACAAAGTCCTGTGCCTGGAATACTGCGGCGTGGCGCACCACAGCATGGTGGCCGAATTTCAAGTCAGCGATCTATAAACCGGAGCGGAGAAACTCGACATGGCTGATTACACCTATACCCCGATGCCCGATCATGGGGCCAGGACCAGCGTGCTGGCCTATCTGGTCACCGCGGCCGTCATCCTGCTGCTGATGATGGTCTTCGGACTGCTCATGCGCCTGGAACAGGCACAGATCATTTCCATGGGGCCGGTTTCATTCTATGAGCTCCTGACACTGCACGGCGCCGGCATGGTCGGGATCGTCTCCATCGCCGGGCTGGCGATCATGTGGCATTTCCTGAGCCAGTACGTCGACCTTTCCGAGCGCATCTTCGTCGTCAACCTGGGGATATTTCTGGTCGGTGTCGTCATGTTGCTGGTCAGCGTGTTCAGCGGCAGCTTCCACGGTGCCTGGACCTTCCTCTACCCGCTGCCGTCGCAATCGATGGGGATGTGGGATGAGGGCGCGGCAGCCCTGTTCCTGGGTGGCCTGCTGCTGATCGGTGCCGGCTTTCTGCTGCTGCATCTGGACATCGCCCGCGCCATCATCGGCCGGTATGGCAGTCTCGCCCGGGCGCTCGGCTGGCCGCAGCTGTTCGGCCCCGACGACGGTCATGCGCCGCCGGCGGCCGTGGTTGCCAGCACCATGGTCACCATCGTCAATGTCATCGGCCTGGTGATCGGCGCCAGTATCATCACCATGATGCTGATCAATCTCTACCACCCGGCCTTCACCATCGATCCCCTGCTGGCCAAGGGCATGATCTACATGTTCGGCCATATCATCATCAATGCAGTCATCTACATGGCGGTGATCGCGGTCTATGAGATTCTGCCGCGCTATACGCGGCGTCCGTGGAAGTCGAACAAGGCGTTCATCGCCTCGTGGACGGCCTCGACGATCTTCGTCCTGTTCATCTTCCCGCATCACCTGCTGATGGACTTCGCCTTCCCGAAATGGTTTTTGATCATGGGCCAGGTGATCGGCTATCTGAATACCTTCCCGGTCCTGGTGGTCACGGCGTATGGCGCCCTGATGATCGTGTACCGTTCGGGCATCCGCTGGGATATGGCCTCGCGACTGCTGTTCCTGTCACTGTTCGGCTGGGCGGCCGGTGCCATGCCGGCATTCATCGATGGCACGATCTCCGTCAATTACGTGATGCACAACACGCTGTGGGTGCCGGGTCACTTTCACACCTATCTGCTGCTCGGCATGGTATCGATGGTATTCGGCTTCATGTACTACCTGGGCAAGCCCAATCAACAGGCCCAGGGTAACGCCATCGACCGCGCGGCCTTCTGGGGATTCGCGATCGGCACCCTCGGATTCACCCTGAGCTTCCTGTATTCGGGCATGGAGAGCGTGCCGCGCCGCTTCGCCGTCCACCTGCCGGCATGGATCCCGTATGATCGCGTGGCGTCGGCCTTCGTGGTGCTGGTGATCGCCTGCACGCTGTGGTTCGTGACCCGCTTCCTCACCCGCCTGGGCCAGTCCGCACGTGATTATCCACGGGCGACGCTGGTGCGGAGCGCCGTGGCGTGACGCCCCGGCGACGCAGTCTCGCCACGGCGGTGCTAGTGACCCTCATCGGGATCGGCGTCTTGTGGTGGGGCACGGATGGCTTCAATGCCTTTACTGCCGAGAGCGCCCGGCGCTACGCCGTGCGCACCGACCCGCCCGCGGTCCCGGCCGTGCTGCTGCAGGACCAGGACGGCCGGCACTTCACGTTGCAGGATCTGCACGGCCGGCTGGTGGCGGTGGAGTTCATTTACGTGAACTGCCCGACGGTGTGCGTGGCCCTCGGTCAGGCATTCCAGCGGCTGCGCGACGCGCTGCCGGCGGAGCGTCTCGGCTACGACGTGGTGCTGCTCAGCATCAGCTTCGATCCGCGGCGCGACCGGCCGCAGCGGCTGGCCGACTACGCCCGGCGTTACGCTGCCGACGGCACGGCCTGGCGGGTCGCGCGCGTCGCGGACGAGGCCGAACTGGCGCTGCTGCTGCAGACCTTCGGCATCGTGGTCATCCCGGATGGCTTCGGCGGTTTCGAACACAATGCGGCGCTGCACCTGGTCGATCGCGACGGCCGCCTGGTGCGCATCGACGACTACGACCGGCCGCTGGCGTTCGCCGCACAGGTGAGGGCCCGGCTGTGACGGTACGGCACGTGGATCCGCGCGCGGCCGTGCCGCTGGCCGCGTATGCGCTGCTGGCCACGCCGCCGCTGCGCGCGCTGCTGGAGACGGCGATGACGACGCACATGCTGGTGCAGCTCCCGCTGCTGGCGGCGCTGGGTGCCTATATGGCAGGGCGGCTGCCGGCGACACTGCGGCGGCGGCTCGACGGCTGCAACGCCGGTGGTCTGCCGTTCATGCTGCTGGCCCTGTTCGCGTCTGCCTATTGGATGCTGCCACGCGCGCTCGACGGCGCGCTCAACCACGGCTATCTGGAGCTGGCCAAATTCATCAGCCTGCCGCTGCTCGTGGGGGCGCCCCTGGCCCTGAGCTGGCGCCGGTTGTCCGTGATCGCCCGTGGCTTCCTGTGGAGCAAGCTGTTGAGCATGCTGGTCGTGCTCGGCTGGCTGTACAGCGTCGCACCCACCCGGGTGTGCACCAATTATCTGGTCGATCAGCAGGTCCTGCTCGGCCGCAGCCAGCTGATGCTGGCGTTGTTGCTGGGGCTGTGGCTCGCCGGCCGGCTGTTCTTCGGTGGCCGGCCGGCGGGCGTGCCCGACCCGGGCGGTACCTGGTCGAGGCATTCTTGGGCACGGGCTCCACGGAACAACACGGAACAATCCAATGGTTGAATCCAGGAGCACCTCTCCAGTGCCCGGTTTCCGGGGTTTTACATGAGCATTTTTCCGCGTTGTTCCATGGATTCCGTGGCCATAGTGCCGGAACACCGGCTTCACTGTATGCCATCCGGGCTTGACCCGTTTCCGCCGGCGGGCGCACCGGCCGTGTCTTTACGGTAGAATTTTTCCTCCATTCATCGGCAGGAGAAGGCCGTGGGGCGCGAGATCATTGCCACCTCCAAGGCGCCACAGGCGATCGGGACCTATTCGCAGGCGGTCAAGACCGGCAACACAGTGTATCTGTCCGGCCAGATACCACTGGTCCCCGAGACCATGGAACTGGTCGCGGGCGACATGGAGGCGCAGATCCGGCGCGTCTTCGACAATCTGTCCGCCGTGTGCGCAGCGGCCGGCGGATCGCTCGCCGAGATCGCCAAGCTCAACATCTTCCTGACCGACCTGGGTCACTTCCCTCTGGTCAACCAGGTCATGGCGGAGTATTTCCAGCAGCCCTACCCCGCGCGTGCGGCGGTGGGCGTGGCCGCGCTGCCCAAGGGCGCGGCGGTGGAGATGGACGCCGTGCTGGTGCTGAGCGGCTGAGCCCTCCGCCCAGCACCCGGCCAGCATCCACCCGGCGTCCACGGAGAGACACGGGCCATGCCGCGAGGGTCACGATGCATACCTGCCGCGCTACGGCGGACATGGGTCCGGCGGGGTGTCATGCCCCGTTTTCCGTGTCTTTCCGTGGACTTCGTGGCTAAAATCGGCTGGCCATGACACCAGGAACGACGCTAGACAGCCGCAAGGAGGCGCGGCCATTGGACGAGCTCCCCGTCACGTCGCTGCGTGGCGTCGGTCCGCGTGCGGCGCAGCGGCTGACGAACCTCGGCATCGAGACGCTGCAGGATCTGCTGTTCCACCTGCCGGCGCGCTATCAGGACCGTACCCGTGTGCTGCCCATCGGTGCGCTGCGACCAGGCGACGAGGCGGCCATCGAGGGTGCGGTGGACCTGGCCGAGGTCAAGTTCGGCCGCCGGCGCATGCTGCTGGTGCGACTCTCCGACGGCACCGGCAGCCTCACCCTGCGCTTCTTCCACTTCAACGCCAATCAGCAGGCCGGTTTCGCCCGCGGCACGCGGCTGCGCTGTTTCGGCGAGGTGCGCAGCGGGGCGGTGACGCTGGAGATGATCCACCCCGAATACCGGCGCGTCGACGCCGCCGTCGAGGAACAGACCGAGGATCACCTCACACCGGTCTATCCGACCACCGAGGGCCTGCATCAGCTGACGCTCAGGGGTCTGACCGAGCAGGCGCTCGAATATCTTGCCCACAGCGGCGACGCCGGCCTGCATGACTGGCTGCCGTCGGAGTTGCTGCGGCAGTTCAAGTTGCCGTCGCTGGCCGCGGCCATCCGCTACGTGCACCGGCCGCCACCGGGGGCGAGCGTCGAGGACCTGCTGTCGGGCCATCATCCGGCGCAGCGACGCCTGGTGTTCGAGGAGCTGCTGGCCCATCACCTCAGCCTGCGGCGGCTGCGCTACGCGGCCAAGGCACAACGCGCGCCGGCGCTCGACGGTGCGGGCGGGCTGCGGGACCGTTTCCTCACGACCCTGCCGTTCGCGCTGACGGCGGCGCAGCGGCGCGTCACCGCCGAGATCGCGGCCGATCTCGCGCGCGGCCACCCCATGCTGCGGCTGGTACAGGGCGATGTCGGTTCGGGCAAGACGGTGGTCGCGGCGCTCGCCGCGCTGCAGGCCGTCGAGGCCGGTGCGCAGGTCGCGGTGATGGCGCCGACGGAGCTGCTGGCCGAACAGCATTACCAGAACTTCCATGCCTGGCTGGCGCCGTTGGGCGTGGCGGTCGCCCGGCTGTCGGGCAAGGTCAAGGGCCGTGCGCGTGACGCCGCGCTCGCCACGCTGGCGGCGGGTACCGCGCCGGTCGCCATCGGTACCCATGCGCTGTTTCAGGACGACGTGCGCTTCGCACGCCTGGGACTGGTGATCGTCGATGAGCAGCACCGCTTCGGCGTGCATCAGCGCCTGGCCCTGCGCGACAAGGGCAAACAGGGCACGCTGCGGCCGCATCAGCTGACCATGACGGCGACGCCCATCCCACGCACGCTGGCCATGACGCTGTATGCCGATCTGGATGCCTCGGTCATTGATGAGCTGCCGCCGGGACGTGCGCCGGTGCAGACGGTGGTGGTACCCGACAGCCGCCGGCCCGAGATCGTCGAGCGCGTGCGCCAGGCCTGTGCCGGCGGGCGTCAGGCCTATTGGGTGTGCACCCTGATCGAGGAATCCGAGGCGCTGCAATGCCAGGCCGCGGAAGATACCGCCACGCAGCTGGCCGCGGCGTTGCCGGGACAGCGCGTGGGGCTGGTGCATGGCCGCATGAAACCGCGTGATAAAGAGGCGGTGATGGCGGCCTTCAAGGCCGGCGCGTTGGATCTGCTGGTCGCCACCACCGTGATCGAGGTGGGTGTCGACGTGCCCAACGCCTCGCTGATGATCATCGAGAATGCCGAGCGCCTGGGGCTGGCGCAGCTGCATCAGCTGCGCGGACGGGTGGGGCGCGGCAGTGCCCGGAGCAGCTGCGTGCTGATGTATCACGGCCGACTCTCCGGGCAGGCGCGCGCCCGGCTGGGTGTGCTGCGCGATACCAACGATGGCTTCGAGATCGCCCGCCGCGATCTGGAGTTACGTGGCCCCGGTGAGGTGCTGGGCACGCGCCAGACCGGACTGCTCAGCCTGCGCATCGCCGATCTGGTGCGTGACCAGGATGCCCTGCCGGCGGTCGAGCGGGCTGCCGAACGCCTGCTGGAGGCCTACCCGGACCGCGTCGCGCCGCTGATCCGCCGCTGGTTGGGGGACGCCGGCCGCTACGGCGAAGTCTGAGTGCGGGACACACCCCGCAGCGCGGCCCTGCCGGCAGCGCCGTTTGTGCGATAATGCCGCGTCCCGAAGGGAAGGCCGCCGTTTGACTCACGTCCCCCGCAACCGCCAGCGCTGGCGGGCCCCAGATCAGCTACCGCGTCAGCAGCCCGGCGACACCCTGCGCCACTGGCTGTTCGATCCCGGTTCGCTGACCCGGCGGGTACAGTGCGCCTGCCCCGGGCGCTTCGAGGTGCGGGTGGAGCGGCAGGGCTGGGACCGGCCGCGGCTGGACGAATGGCGGGCGCTGCGGCTGCGGCCGCCGCGTCGCGCCCTGATCCGCGAGGTGCATCTGCTGTGCGCCGGGCATCCCTGGGTGTTCGCGCGTACCGTCCTGCCGCTGACCACCTTGCGCGGCCGCGGGCAGCGCCTCGCCCGGCTCGGTAACCGACCGTTGGGGGCAGTGTTGTTCGCCGATCCACATCTGCGGCGTGGACCCGTCGAGGTGACCCGCGTCCTGCCGGGCGAGCGCCTGTTCGCCGCCGCGGTACAGGGGTTGCGCCATACGCCGGCAGAGATCTGGGGGCGGCGCTCGGTCTTCTGGCTCGACGGCAAGCCGCTGCTGGTCAGCGAATTCTTCCTGCCCGGCATCGCCGACTGCGGTCGGCCGGGACGCACGGGGACGTCCGATTGAACCCAAAACCTATATTGGCCACGGAACCACACGGAACCACACGGGCCAAGGCTTTTTAGCCATGCAGCCTACGAAAATTTTCCGGGGCCACCACCGCCCTGTCCCTGGTTGCGGTGGGTATCCCGACGGCCGGTGGCACGAGGCCCCGTTTGCACGGGAATGGCGGTGTTGAACGCTGGGTACGTCACAGAGAGTTTTTTGCGGATTTTGTAGATTTCGTGGCCACACGAGGAGGTTGTCCGTGGTGTTCCGTGTGTTTCCGTGGCCAATGCATTTTTCAGGTTGAAGCCGCTGACATGCCGATCGAAGATGAAGGCATGACTGCCGCAGCGCTCGATAGACCCGCGACATGACGCTCAAGGAACGCCTGCATCAGTATTTCCTGCTGACCCGGCTGCACCGGCCCATCGGCATTCTGCTGCTGTGGTGGCCGACGCTGTGGGCCCTGTGGATCGCGGCGGGCGGCTGGCCCGACCTGCATGTACTGCTCGTATTCACGGCCGGTGTGGTGCTGATGCGCTCGGCGGGCTGCGTCATCAACGACTACGCCGACCGGCGCTTCGACCCGCATGTCGAGCGCACCCGCGACCGGCCGCTGGCGGTGGGACGGGTGCGCCCACGTGAGGCGCTGCTGCTGTTCACGGGGCTCTGTGTGCTGGCCTTCGCGCTGGTGCTGACGCTGAACACGCTCACGATCTATCTCGCCTTCGGCGGCCTGCTGCTGGCGGCGATCTATCCCTTCAGCAAGCGGTACACCCACCTGCCGCAGGTGCTGCTGGGCGCGGCCTTCGGCTGGGCCATCCCGATGGCCTTCGCCGCGCAGACCGGTGGGCTGCCCAAGATCGCCTGGCTGCTGTTCACGGTGAATATCCTCTGGGCGACGGTCTATGACACCTTCTACGCCATGGTCGATCGCGACGATGATCTGCGCATCGGCGTGAAGTCCACGGCCATTCTGTTCGGTTATTCGGACCTGCCGATCATTGCCGCGCTGCAGGCGCTGACCCTGGGCGGTCTGCTGCTGGTGGGGGTGATGGCGGACCTTGGGCTCTACTACTACCTCGGCCTGCTGGTGGCCGCGGGGCTGTCGCTGTACCAGCAGTATCTCGCCCGGCACCGCGACAGGGCCGGTTGCTTCCAGGCCTTCCTCAACAACAACTGGTTCGGTGCCGCGGTGTTCGCGGGCATCTTTCTGCACTATCTGGCGGTGGTGCGCTGAGGCGTGAGGCGGGAGGCGTGAGGCGTGAGGCGTGGCCGAGCGCTCCGCGGTGCCCTCAGGCGTGCGGGACGGTGCGGGCGCACACCCAGGCCTCGATGTGCTCGACGCCGCCGCGGCGCAGCACGTCGGCGATCGCATCGAGCGTGCCGCCGGTGGTCATGACGTCGTCCAGGATGGCCACCGAGCGCCCGGCGAGCGGACGCGCCAACACGAAGGCGTCACGCAGGTTGCGCCGCCGCGCGGCGGCACTGAGGCCGGTCTGGGGCGCGGTCGCGCGGCGGCGCACGCAGCTTTCGAGCTCCAGGCGACTGCCGAGTCGCCGGGCCAGCGGCCGGGCGATCTCGACCGCCTGATTGAAGCCGCGTTCCCGCTGCCGGCGGGGATGCAGCGGCACCGGCAGGATGCAGTCCGGTGGCCGCTGGCCGGCAAGCCGCGCGGCCAGCAGTTCGGCGAACAGCGGGGCGAAGTGCAGGGCCTGACCGAACTTGAGCCCCTGGATCAGGACGTCGACCGGTGGCGCGTAGCGGAACAGGGCAACGGCGGCGTCGAAGCGTGGCGGGCGGCGCTGACAGTGGCCGCAGACCTGGCCGGCTGTCGCCAGCGGCAGGGCACAATGCGGGCAGCAGGGGTCGAGCCGGGGCAGGTCGGCGAGGCAGCCCGGGCACAGCCCGCGACCGCTCGGATCGGGCGCCAGACAGAGGCTGCAGGGGCTCGGCCACAGGCGCTGCTGGAGCCTGTTTAACCAGTGGTAAACCATGGACATCCCTTTCGGTTGACAGCTGTACGGGGTCGCGCCATAGTCCCTGGCCTCGACCCCGCACAGTCTAGCAGGTCCTTCAACATGACCGATCACGTCGCGATGCAGTCCGGGCCGCAGCAGATCAGTGCGCGCAGCGCCTGCCGCACCGCCGCCCTGTTCAATTACGGCAATATCGCCGCCATGGTTCCGGGCGCCCTGCTCGCGCCCTACATCCTCATCACCAAACCGACCGGTGTGGCGACCGTGCTGTTGTTCGTCCTGATGATGGTCCCGCCGATCCTGTGGTTCGGCGCCTCCATGATCATCTACGCCATGGCGCGACACCATCCGAATGCCGATGTCGGGCACTACACCCAGCGCGCAGCCTACCGCTTCTATGGCATGTTCGGCGTGGTCATCCCGGTCGGCACGTTCTACGGCACCAACTGGCATCTGTGGATCCTCACGGGCGGGCTGGTCGCGCTGGTGCTGATCCCCTGGTCGCTGTGGGATCTGCGCCGCATCCGTGCGCACGCCTGGCAGGACACCTACGTGGACGAGGAGGCTCTTTGATGCATCCGGCCGCCGCTTCTTTGGGCCCCGCGCATGACCCCAACGTACTGCGCCATGACTGGTCGCGGGTGGAGATCCTGGCGCTGTTCGCCCAGCCGTTCACCGACCTCATGTTCGCTGCGCAGCAGACCCACCGTGCGCATTTCGATCCCAACGCCGTACAGATCAGCACGCTGCTCTCGATCAAGACGGGCGCCTGCCCCGAGGACTGCGCCTATTGTCCGCAGAGCGCGCACTACAAGACCGAGCTGGACATCGAACGGTTGCTGCCACTGACGGATGTGCTGGACGAGGCGCGCGCCGCCCAGGAGCGTGGTGCCAGCCGTTTCTGCATGGGCGCCGCCTGGCGCAGCCCACGCGACCGGGATCTCGAGCAGGTCGAGGCCATGGTCCGCGGTGTCAAGGCCCTCGGCCTGGAGACCTGCGTGACACTCGGCATGCTGACCGCATCCCAGACGCAGCGGCTCAAGGCCGCCGGGCTCGACTACTACAATCACAACCTCGACACCTCGCCGGAGTTTTACGGCGAGATCATCGGTACACGCACCTATCAGGATCGGCTCGATACCCTCGCGCACGTGCGTGACGCGGGTATCAATGTGTGTGCCGGTGGCATCGTGGGCATGGGCGAGGGTCGCGAGGACCGTGCCGGCCTGTTGCAGCAGCTCGCCAACCTGCCGCGCCACCCCGAGAGCGTACCGATCAATCTGCTGGTGCGGGTGGAGGGCACCCCGCTCGCGGACGTGGCGCCCCCCGATCCCTTCGAGTTCGTACGCACCATCGCCGTGGCGCGCCTGCTCATGCCGCGCTCCTATGTGCGCCTGTCCGCCGGCCGTACCGACATGAGCGACGAGCTGCAGGCGCTGTGTTTTCTGGCCGGGGCCAATTCGATCTTCTACGGTGAGCGCCTGCTGACCACCGAAAACCCGGGGCACGACCACGATCAGGGGCTGTTCGCGCGCCTGGGGCTGCGGCCGATTTGAATGCAGCCACGTTGCAACGCGAAGGCCTTTGTCGCCACGGAAATGCGTTGAGGAAAGGCCGGCCACGGAAGCCACGGCACCACCCGGAAATAATTCACTGCGTCTATCCCGGGTCATTACGCTGCGGCCCGGTCTCCAGGCTTCGTACGATGCGTCTTTTCCCGTGTCATGCCGTGCGCTCCCAGGGCCGCTGTTCGCCTTGAAATCTTGCATGGATTCCGTGGTCATGAAGCGTCTTGGGGTTTTCGGCGCGCGCCTGCGCGTCGAAGGATCCTCCCTCTCAAGCAGTGCCGCATGAAAGACCTCCGCCACGACCTCGAGCAGCGCAAGGCGCACCAGCTGTATCGCGTGCGGCGCGTGAGCGAGGGCCCGCCGGGGCCGGAACTGCGCATCGGTGGCGAGCGGCTGCTCGCCTTCTGCAGCAACGACTATCTCGGGCTCGCCAATCACCCGGACGTGGTGCGCGCCCTGCAGGCCGGCGCGGACACCTGGGGTGTCGGCAGTGGTGCGGCGCACCTGGTCAGCGGGCATAGCGCCGCACACCACGCCCTCGAAGAGGAGCTGGCGGATTTCGTCGGTCGGCCGCGCGCCTTGCTGTTCTCGACCGGGTACATGGCCAACCTCGGTGTCGCCGGCGCGCTGCTGGGGCCGGGTGACCGGCTGTTCGAGGACCGCTACAACCACGCCTCGCTGCTGGACGCCGCGCGCTACAGCGGCGCGCGCCTGGTGCGTTATGCGCACGCCGATGGCGACGATCTCGGGCGGCGCCTGGTCGCGAGCGGCCGCCGCGGGGACCTGATCGCCACCGACGGTGTGTTCAGCATGGACGGCGACCTCGCGCCGTTACCGGTGCTGGCCGCGGCGGCGCGCGCCGCGCAGGCCTGGTTGCTGGTCGACGACGCCCACGGCCTGGGTGTCCTCGGCGCCGAGGGGCGTGGCAGCGTGGCGCATTGCGGCCTGGAGGCGGACGCGGTGCCGATACTGATGGGGACGCTGGGCAAGGCCTTCGGTACCTTCGGCGCCTTCGTCGCCGGAAGCGAAGACCTGATCGAGACGCTGATCCAGCGGGCGCGCACCTATGTCTACACGACGGCGACACCGCCGGCGCTGGCCGAGGCGACGCGTGCCAGCCTGCGGCTCGTGCGCGCCGAGTCCTGGCGGCGCGAACGCCTGCAGGCCCTGATCGCGCGCTTCCGCAGCGGTGCGGCGCAACTCGGCCTGCAGCTGATGGCCTCGGAGACGCCCATCCAACCGCTGCTGGTGGGCGCGGCCGATGCGGCGGTACGACTCAGCGAGCGTCTGCGCGCGCGCGGCATCCTGGTGCCGGCCATCCGGCCGCCGACCGTCCCCGCGGGTACGGCACGGTTGCGCATCACCTTCAGCGCGGCCCACGACGAGGCGCAGGTCGACCGTCTGCTGGAGGCGCTGGAGGCGGTCGCCTGCCATCCCTGCGCCGACCGGTTGGACCGCTGAGCGCGCCATGGATCTCCATTGCCGACGCCTCGGTAACGGTCCGGATCTGGTCCTGCTGCACGGCTGGGGGCTGCATTCCGGCATCTGGGATGGTGTCGCGGAGCGGCTGGCGGCACAGTTCCGCGTGCACCTCGTCGATCTGCCCGGTCACGGGCGCAGCGCGCCGGTCGCGGACTTCAGCCTTGCCGGGGTATGCGACCGGCTCGCGGCGGTCACGCCGGCGCCGGCGCACTGGTTGGGCTGGTCGCTGGGCGGGCTGCTGGCGCTTGGCGTCGCCTCCCGTTTTCCCGCGCGGGTGGCGCGGCTGGTGCTGGTGGCGAGCAGTCCGCGCTTCGTCGCCGGCCCCGACTGGCCGACCGCGATGCCGGCCGGGACCCTGGATGGTTTTGCCGCGGACCTGGCCCGCGACCCGCGCGCCACGCTGACGCGCTTCCTGAGCCTGGTGGCGCGCGGTGCGCCGGACGGCACGGTGCTGCGGCGGTTGCGCGCCACACTGCAGGCTGCACCACCACCGGCCGCGGTGGCGTTGAGCGGCGGGCTGGCGATCCTGCGCGATACGGATCTGCGCGCGACGCTGGAGACACTCGCCGCACCGGCATTGTGGCTCGGCGGTGCGCGTGACACCCTCGTGCCGATCGCGGCGCTGCGCAGCGTCGTGGCGCGCCATCCGGCGCTGCGTCTGCAGGAATTCGCAGCAGCAGGGCACGCACCGTTCCTATCGCATCCGGCGGAGTTCGTCACTGCCGTACAGGGATTCCTTACATGAGCGATACCGAGGCATTCCGCATCGACAAGCGCGGTGTGCGCGCCAGCTTCGAGCGTGCCGCCGCGGACTACGACCGCGTTGCCGTGCTGCAGCGCGAGGTCGGCGACCGGTTGCTGGAGCGGCTGGATGTCTTGCGCATCGCGCCCGAGCGGGTCCTGGATCTGGGCACTGGCACCGGCTACATCGCGCGCACGCTGACAAAACGGTACGGTGGCGCCCGCGTCGTCGCGCTGGACATCGCGCCCGCCATGCTGCTGCAGGCGCGCCGCCGCGCCGGCTGGTGGCGCCGGCCGCGCTTTGTCTGCGGCGACATCGAACGTCTGCCGTTTGCGGATCACAGCGTCGATCTGCTGTTGTCCAACCTCACCCTGCAGTGGTGCAATGCCCTGGAGGCGGCCTTCGCGGAATTCCGCCGCGTCCTGCGGCCGGGCGGGGCGCTGCTGTTCACCTCCTTCGGCCCCGACACCTTGGGCGAGCTGCGCGCCAGCTGGGCGGCGGCGGATGGTTACAGCCATGTGAACCGGTTTCTCGACCTGCACGACGTCGGCGATGCCCTGCTGCGCGCCGGCCTGCGCGACCCGGTGCTGGATGTGGAGCGGCTGACGCTCACCTATCCCGACCTGCGCGGTCTGGTGGAGGATCTGAAGACGCTGGGCGCGCACAATCAGACCGCCGGCCGCGCCCGTGGCCTGACGGGCAAGGGGCGCTGGCAGCGGGTCCGTGAGACCTATGACGATTTTCGGGTCGACGGTCTGCTGCCGGCGACCTACGAGGTGATCCACGGCCATGCCTGGGCGCCGGAAGCGGCAGGGGTGGGGG
>JAIOJV010000108.1 GCA_019911805.1 Gammaproteobacteria bacterium | reverse complement strand
GAATCCCGAATCCCGACCCCCGAATCCCGACTTCCCCCATCAATCCATAAACAGCGAGCTGACCGACTCTTCATCGCTGATGCGGCGCATGGTCTCGGCCAGCATTTCGGCGATACTCAGTACGCGGATCCGTAAACACTTCCGCGCGTCCGGGCGCAGCGGGATGGTGTCGGTCACCACCAGTTCATCGAGCACCGATTTCTCGATATTCGAGATCGCCGGCCCCGACAGCACCGGGTGCGTGCAGTAGGCCGTGACGCTGCGCGCGCCGCGATCCTTCAGCGCGCGCGCCGCCTGGCAGAGGGTGCCGGCGGTGTCGACCAGGTCGTCGATCAGGATGCAGTCGCGACCTTCGACCTTGCCGATGATGTTCATCACCCTCGCTTCATTGGGCTTGGAGCGGCGCTTGTCGATGATGGCCAGGTCGGCGTCATCCAGTCGCTTGGCGATCGCGCGGGCACGCACCACACCGCCCACGTCCGGTGACACGACTATGGGATCGGTATATGTCTGCCGCCAGAGGTCGCCCAACAGAATCGGCGATGCATACACGTTGTCCACCGGGATGTCGAAAAATCCCTGGATCTGGTCGGCATGCAGATCCACCGTCAATACGCGGTGCGCGCCAACCTTGCAGATCATGTCGGCGACCACCTTGGCGGTGATGGGTACGCGCACCGAACGTGGCCGGCGATCCTGGCGGGCATAGCCGAAATACGGGATCACTGTGGTGATACGCGCCGCCGACGACCGCCGGATGGCGTCGACCATCACCAGCAACTCCATCAAGTTGTCGTTGGTCGGTTCGCAGGTCGGCTGCAGCACGAACACGTCGCGGCCGCGCACGTTCTCCATGATCTCGACCATGATCTCGCCATCACTGAAGCGCCCGACCACCGCCTTGCCCAGCGGCATCTTCAGGTAGTTGACGATGTCCTGGGCCAACTGCGTGTTGGCATTCCCGGTAAATACCATCATCCGGCTTTCAGTCTCGTCCACGGCAGACCCTCTGATATAGTTCGTCTGTACGTATGGCTATGAATGGCTGGGGCGCCAGGATGACTCACGGCTGGCGGCCGTTCGCCCCTCCGGGGCCGGCTGCGCCGTTCGCTGCGCGCTTCGCGCTTGCGTCGAACCTTACGGTTCTCATCCTGGCGCCGCGCTGTGCACTTCGAATACACAATTGTGCACAACGCGGTCCATTTACCTTTGGCTGGGGCGCCAGGATGACTCACGGCCGGTGGCCGTTCGCCCCTCCGGGGCCGGCTGCGCCGTTCGCTGCGCGCTACGCGCTTGCGTCGAACCTCACGGTTCTCATCCTGGCGCCGCGCTGTGCACTTCGAATAAACAGTTGCGCACAACGCGGTCCACTTACCTTTGGCTGGGGCGCCAGGATTCGAACCTGGGTATGCGGGAATCAAAATCCCGTGCCTTACCGCTTGGCGACGCCCCATTAAGATCAGGTACTAGGTTCTAGGTACTAGGACCACGGAAACCCTAGTACCTAGAACCTAGTACCTGGTGTATCAGCATCCAATCTTTCGTGCAGCGGCGACCGGTTGCGGCCGCGCGCGATGAAGGCACGCCAGCCTGCGGGCAGTTGCGTGAGCACCTGCTGCGCGTCGCCGCGCTCGGCGAAGGATGCGAATACACAGGCCCCGGTGCCGGTCAGGCGGGCCGGCGCGTACCGGCCCAGCCAGTCCAGCGCGTGACCGACCTCGGGGTAGCGCCGGCGCACGACCGGCTCGCAATCGTTGCCACCGACTCCCGAAAGAAAGTCGGCTATTGTGATGGGCGGCGTATGGCGTGTCAATTCGGGCGCCGAGAAAACCTCAGCCGTTGAGACTGTTACGGCCGGCACGATGATCAGGTACCAAGGCTCGGGGAGGGTCACCGGGGTGAGCCGCTCGCCCACGCCCTCGGCCCAGGCGGCCTGGCCGCGTACGAACACCGGCACGTCCGCACCGAGACGCAGGCCCAGCTCCGCCAGGCGGTCGACAGAAAAGCCGATGCCCCAGAGCTGGTTGAGGACGACCAGGGTGGTGGCGGCGTCGGAACTCCCGCCACCAAGGCCGCCGCCCAGGGGCAGGCGCTTGTCGATCGCGATGGTGACACCGTGGTCGGTGCCGGCCTCGGCCTGCAGCAGCCGGGCGGCCCGCACCGTCAGGTCGCGCTCGGCGGGCACGCCAGGGAACGGGGTGGACCGTCGGATCCCGCCACCGGATTCGACCCGCAGGCCGATGCCATCGGCGATGTCGAGAAACTGGAAGACGGTCTGCAACGTATGGAAACCATCGGGCCGCCGGCCGGTGACGTGCAGGAACAGGTTCAGCTTGGCGGGTGCCGGCCAGCCTCTGGCCGCGTCCCGAGCGGGTGGCAGCGCGGCCACGCGTTCAGCCGGGAACCGCCGCCCAGCGGTCGATGATCAGCTTGGCCTGGAGGCCGTCGCGGACCAGTTCGATGCGCCGTGGCAGGCCGGCGTCGGCGGGGGGCGCCTGGTAGGCCGTATAGCGGATGTCCCAGCCGTCCTGCCGCAGGCGCAACGGCCGGCCGGCATCGTCATAGGCCCAGTGCGCCGGCCGCCCCGGCACGGCCCGCCCGCGCACCCAGAAGCGCAGACCATCGACCGGCAGTGCCCAGCCGGTAAGGCGTTCCAGCAGCACCGCGGCATCGGCCGCGTGGTCGCGCAGGCCGTCGGCGCGTTCGAGGGTGACGCCGGCGGCATCGCCCCACAGGCGCACGGCGCCCTGGCCGAGCGGGCCGCTGAGCTCGATACGGAAGGCCACGCCGGTCTGCACCCAGCGCAGGCCGGCATGCCAGCCCTCGTTGCCGGACTGTACGGCGATACGCCCGTCCAGCGCCCAGTCCTCCGCCGGCGGCGGCGCCCAGGCACGTTCAGGCGCCGGCATCCGGGTGCAGGCGCCCAGCCACAGCACGGTGGCGCCGACCGTCAGGACATACAGAACCCCGCGCACCGGAAGACACGCCGGACAGCTCACAGGCCGTGGCGCTCCAGAGTCCGCAGCAGCGGCTGGTTGTCGGGATGGGCGCGGCGCGCCTTGTCCCAGACGCGGCGCGCCTCGGCATGGCGTCCCTGGGCCCACAGGACCTCGCCCAGATGGGCCGCGACCTCCGGATCCTCATCACTCAGGGCGTAGGCACGCTGCAGTTGTTCGACCGCCGCGTCCAGCCGGCCCAAGCGGTACTGCACCCAGCCCATGCTGTCGATGATCGCGGCCTCGTCCGGTGCCAGCACCAGTGCCTCCTGGATCAGCGCGAGCGCCTCGTCAAGACGTTCGTTGCGGTCGGCCAGGGTATAGCCGAGGGCGTTGAGGGCGTGGAAATTGCCCGGGTCCGCCGTGACGATGCGCTGCAGGTCGCGTTCGGCCAGCGCGGACTCACCGAGCCGCTCGGCCAGCAGGGCGCGGGCGTACAGCACCTCATGATTGTCGGGTGCATCGACCAGCACCTCGTTGTAGACCTGCATGGCCGCGGCGAGCTCGCCGGCGTGTATGAGGATCTCGCCCTCGACCAGATACAGGCGCACCGCCAGCCGCGGGTTCTGCAGACGCAGCGACTGGAGGTGTCGGCGCGCACCCGCCAGGTCGCCGAGATCGGCCTGCAGATCGGCGCTGCGGATCTGTGCCTCTATCCAATAGTCACCCTCGGTGATGGTGGTATACCAGTCCAGGGCCGCCTGCTTGTCACCGCGCAGTTCGGCGACCCGGCCCAGATAGTAGCGCGCCTCCTGCTGGCGCTGACCCGACTCCAGCAGCTTGCGGAAATGACCCTCGGCCTGCTTGTACTGCTTCTGCTCGACCGCCAGCAGGCCCAGCGAGAAGCGTGCGTCGGCCTGCTCGGGCTGGCGCCGGATGACCTCCTGAAACTGCACGCGGGCGGCGGGCAGGTCGCGCAGATCCAGCAGCAGGCGCGCCAGCGCCAGGCGCAGGTCGGAATTCTCCGGCTGGGCGGCGATGGCGGCCTCGAGCCCGTGCCGTGCCTGTTCGGGTTGCCCCAGCCGCATCTGCACTGCAGCCCGCAGGACGATGGCGTCGGCCCAGCCTGGGCGTAGCGCCAGCGACTGCCCCACCTCGCTCAGCGCCAGCTCCGCGTTGCCGGCATGCAGGGCCAGGCGGCTGTAGGCGAGGTGCGCGTCGGCGGAACCCGCATGCGCCTGGGTCAGCCGGTCCATGAGCGCCAGCGCCAGCTCGCGGTCCTCACCGCGCGCCAGCAGGCCGGTGATCATGGTGTAGGCCTGCTCGTCATCCTGGGCGGTGGACAGCAGATAGTCGAGCTGCTCATAGGCCTCGTCAGTGATACGCGCGTGCATCGCCAGCATGGCCAGCGACTGCCGCGCCTCCTGGCGCACCGGATCCAGCTCCACCCAGCGCCGTGCGGCGGTCAGCGCGGCGTCCTCGTCCTTGGCGAACAACGCGATGTGCAGGGCGCGCTCGGCGACGCGTGGATCGTCGCTCTCTTCGCTGGCACGCAGGTAATGGCTGACCGACACGTCCAGGCGATCGCGCTGGCCGGCGATTTCGCCGAGCAGGATATCGAACAGCAGGGCACCGCTCAGGGTGTCCGACTCCTCGCTACCGGCCGCGGCCGGCAGGGGCGGCTGTCGCAGGATCGGCGCGGTCGCGTCGGCCGGGACGGTGTCCGGCACGGCGACGGGCTCCGGTGGCAGCGTCGCACAGGCGGTCAGCACCACGGACAGGGGGAACAGCAGCAACCGTAGGGAGAGCTTCATTGGGGGCCGTCGCACCGGGCCGATCCTTGCAGATGATCAGGGCTTGCTATTCTAGCAGCATGTCGGGCCGAAACCGGCAATCGCCGGCCACCCGCCGGCGGGCGGCCCCGGCTCGCTTGTATTCACCCCCTGCATCCCGCAGAATTTCCGGCTCATTCCGGCAACCTTCCGTTCATGTCCCTCATCGCCCTAGGCATCAATCATCGCACTGCGCCGGTGGATATCCGCGAACGTGTGGCGTTCCCGCCCGAGCGGCTGGGTGATGCCCTGCGCGAGCTCGCGGGCCTGCCACAGGTACGCGAGGCGGCGATCCTCTCGACCTGCAACCGCACCGAGCTCTATTGCCATCTGGAAGGCGGTGACAGCGACGCGGTCATCGGCTGGCTGGGCGATTACCATCGGCTGAGTCCCGAGCAGCTCGCGCCACTCCTTTATATATATCCGGATCAGGCCGCCATCCGTCACATGTTTCGTGTCGCCGCGGGTCTGGATTCGATGATCCTGGGCGAACCGCAGATCCTCGGCCAGATGAAGGCGGCCTTCCAGGACGCGCGCGCGGCCGGCACGCTGGAGGCGCAGCTCGGCAAGCTCTTCCAGCACACCTTCACCGTCGCCAAGCAGGTGCGTACCGATACCGCCATCGGCGCGAGCCCGGTATCGGTCGCGTTCGCGGCGGTCAGCCTCGCCCGGCAGATCTTCGGTGACCTGAGCGAGCACACCGCGCTGCTGATCGGTGCCGGTGAGACCATCGAGCTGGCCGCACGCCACCTCGCCGACCAAAACCTCGGCCGCATGATCGTCGCCAACCGCACGGTCGCACGCGCGCACGCGCTGGCGTCGGAATTCAATGGCTACGCGATCGCATTGGCGGAGATGCCAGCCCACCTGGTCGAGGCCGACATCGTGATCTCCTCCACCGCCAGCCAGCTGCCGATCCTCGGCAAGGGTGCGGTCGAGAGTGCCCTGAAGGCACGCAAGCACCGCCCTATCTTCATGGTCGATATCGCCGTACCGCGCGACATCGAACCCGAGGTCGCCGAGCTGGCGGACGTCTATCTCTACACCGTCGACGATCTCCAGGAGGTCATCCAGGAAAACATGAAATCCCGCCAGGAGGCGGCCACGCAGGCGGAAGAGATCATCGAGGTGCAGTGTGCCCACTTCATGGGCTGGCTGCGCTCGCTGGATGCCGTCGCGACCATCCGCGAATTTCGCGACCGCGCCGACGCCGTGCGCGGCGCGGTGCTGGAGAAGGCGCGCCGCCGGCTGGCACGCGGCGAGGACCCGGAGCAGGTACTGCGTTATCTGGCCCACACCCTGACCAACAAGCTGACCCACAATCCCAGCGCCTCCCTGCGCCAGGCCGGTTACGACGGCCGCAGCGATTTCATCCGCACCGCGCGCGAACTGCTGGGCCTGCCCAAATCCGATGCCTGAGCGGCACCGCGCATCCGCGTGAAAGATTCCATCCGCATCAAGCTCGAGACCCTGAGCGACCGCTTCGAAGAAGTGGGCGTACTGCTGTCGACGCCGGAGATCATCAACAACCAGAACCGGTTCCGCGCACTGTCGATCGAGTACGCCGAGCTGGAGCCGGTGGTGCAGTGCTTCGCGCGCTATCGCCAGACGCTGGACGACAGTGCCGCCGCCGAGCAGCTGCTGAAGGACCCGGACGCCGACATGCGCGCCATGGCCCAGGACGAGCTGGCCGCCGCGCGTGCCCGCGGCGAGGCGCTGGAACGGGAACTGCAGATGCTGCTGCTGCCCAGCGATCCCTTCGACAACAGCAATATCTTTCTGGAGATCCGCGCCGGCACCGGCGGCGATGAGGCGGCGATCTTCGCCGGTGATCTGTTCCGCATGTATACGCGCTATGCAGAGCTGCGCCGCTGGCAGGTCGAGGTGCTGAGCGAAAGTCCCGGCGAGCACGGCGGCTACAAGGAGATCATCGCGCGCATCCTCGGCCAGGGCGCGTACTCGCGCCTCAAGTTCGAGTCCGGTGCACACCGCGTACAGCGCGTCCCTGCCACCGAATCGCAGGGCCGCATCCACACCTCGGCCGCCACCGTCGCCATCCTGCCCGAGGTCGAGGAGGTGGATGCCGTGGACATCAACCCGGCCGACCTGAAGGTGGACACCTACCGCGCCTCCGGTGCCGGCGGCCAGCACGTCAACAAGACCGATTCGGCCATCCGCATCACTCACCTGCCGAGCGGCATCGTGGTCGAGTGTCAGGACGAGCGTTCGCAGCACAAGAACCGTGCCCGCGCCCTGTCGCTGCTGGCCGCCCGACTGCTCACGGCCGAACGCGACAAACAGGCGGCCGAGCAGACCGAGACCCGTCGCCGGCTGGTCGGCAGCGGTGACCGCTCGGAGCGCATCCGCACCTACAATATCCCGCAGGGCCGACTCACCGACCACCGCATCAATCTGACGCTGTACAAACTTGACAGCATCTTGCAAGGTCATCTCGACGAGGTCATCGAGCCGCTGATCAATGAATACCAGGCCGATCAGCTGGCTGCGCTGCAGGCGTGAGGGCGCGGGCGAGCGCAGCAACCCGCAAAACGGCTTTGGCCACGGAAGCACACGGAATACAAAACCCACCGCATCCCCCCACCTTCCGTGTGTTTCCGTGGCTGAAACGGGTTTTCCGGACAGGGCATCTTTCGTGGGTTTCGTGGCCTATAGTATCTTGAAGTTTTCTCACAGCGGCGCACAGCGGAGAACCCCATGACGACATCCAGCACACCCGGCGCCTTTATCCTCGGTGCCTTCCTCTGTGCCGGCCTGATCGGGCTGGGCTATCTCGGCAGCAGCGGCTTTCTGGAGGGCAAGGCGCTGGAGCGGACAGTGACGGTAAAGGGACTGGCGGAGCGTGAGGTGCCGACGGACATCGCCATCTGGCCGATCCGCTTCAGCGAGGCGGACAACGATCTGGTCAGTCTCTATGCGCGCATCGAGCGGGACAATACCCTGGTGACGGACTTTCTCCTCGAGCACGGTTTCACCGCGGAGGAGATCTCGGTGTCGGCACCCGCCATCACCGATCGCCAGGCGCAGAGCTATGGCGACGGCGGTGGTGTCCTGTTCCGCTACGTGGCGACGTCGGCCATTACCGTCTACACGACTAAGACCGACCAGGTCCGCGCGACCCAGACCCGGCTGGTCGACCTCGGCAAGCAGGGCGTGGTGATCAGCGGGGATGACTATCAGGCGCGCACCCAGTTCCTGTTCACCGGTCTCAACGACATCAAGCCGGACATGATCGAGGAGGCGACCCGCAATGCGCGCGAGGTCGCGGGCAAATTTGCCGCCGATTCGGCCAGCCTGCTCGGCCGGATCAAGACCGCCAGCCAGGGGCAGTTTTCCATCGACGACCGTGACAGCAACACGCCCTACATCAAGAAGGTCCGGGTGGTATCGACGGTGGAATACTATCTGACCGACTGAACGCACGCCGCGGCCGTACTGCCGACGACGCGCTACTATTCAAGCACTTACAGCCAAAATCACGCCCACGATTTGAGTTGCCGGGCGAATTCACGTACCCTCCGGTCCTCACGCAATTTTGTTCATCAGCCACATTTTGTTCATCAGCCGCGGTGCGGCGACTCGAGGGGAAGGGGTACCGCCCATCCCCATTCCGCGTAGCCGACGATCTTCCGTCGACCACGCTTCAGGTACGGCCGTCACCCAGATGTGACGGCGGTCCGGCAGGTTCGCAGTCGACAATTCGATTTCTTCCCCTGCGGGGAAGCCGCACCACGAGGCCCTGCGGCCGGTTTGGTGCCCGTGCGCGTCTGACCGTGCCCACAGCTCAAAAGAGGTTCGCATGTCTCAGCCGACGAACATTCAGATCAGGCGCGATGCGCTGTATGGGGAGTACACCCGCAACACCCGTTTTCAAGTCTATACGGAGCGCCAGCTGGATCAGATCGCGCCCCTGCGGCGCCTGTCCGAGGAACAACGCTTCGTGATGCGCGTGGTCGCCCAGGTACTGCCGTTCCGGGTCAATCAATATGTCATCGACGAGCTGATCGACTGGGAGCGCGTCCCCGATGACCCCGTCTTTCAGCTGACCTTCCCGCAGCAGGGCATGCTGGAACCCGCCGATTTCGACCGCATGGCCGATGCCCTGCGCAAGGGCCTGGATCGGGCCGAAATCAAGCAACTCGCCCGCGAGATCCAGGCCCGGCTCAATCCGCATCCCGCCGGCCAGCAGGAACTGAATGTGCCCATGCTCGACGGCGAGGCGCTGCCGGGCATGCAGCACAAATACCGGGAGACGGTGCTGTTCTTCCCCAGCCAGGGCCAGGTGTGCCATTCCTATTGCACGTTCTGCTTCCGCTGGGCGCAGTTCGTCGGCGACAAGGAACTGCGCTTTGCCAGCAACGAGGCGGAGACCCTGCACCGCTATCTGGCCCGTGATCGCGCCATCAGCGACCTGCTCATCACCGGCGGCGACCCCATGGTGATGAAGACGCAGAACCTCGAGAATTACCTCGAGCCGCTGCTGCAGCCGCGGCTCGACCACGTGCAGACGCTGCGCATCGGCACCAAGTCCATGACCTTCTGGCCACAGCGTTATGTGACCGATCCGGACGCCGATGCGCTGCTGCGCCTGTTCGAGAAACTGGTGCGGCGCGGCAAGCATGTCGCGCTGATGGCGCACTTCAACCACTGGCAGGAACTGGAGACCCCGGTGGTGCGGGAGGCGCTGCGCCGCGTGCGTGACACCGGCGTGGTGATCCGTACCCAGGCCCCGCTGGTTCGGCATATCAATGACGACCCGGACGTGTGGGCGCGCATGTGGCGTACTCAGACCGGCCTGGGTCTGGTGCCCTACTACATGTTCGTCGAGCGCGACACCGGTGCGCGCCACTACTTCGAGGTGCCGCTGGCGCGCGCCTACGAGGTCTATCGCGACGCCATCCGGCAGGTATCCGGGCTGAGCCGCACCGCCCGTGGCCCGTCCATGAGCGCCGGACCCGGCAAAGTGGAGATCCAGGGCATCACCGAGATCCATGGCGAGAAGGTCTTCGTGCTGCGCTTCATTCAAGGGCGCAATCCGGACTGGGTGCAGCAGCCGTTCTTCGCCCGCTACGACCCCGACGCCACCTGGCTGGATCAGCTGCAGCCGGCCTTTGGCGAGGAGCAGTTCTTCTTCTCCGGGGAATACCGTGAGATGTGCCAGCAGGCACTCCAGGCCGCCCTGTAGCCGCCTGCGACTACCCCGGCCTGAAGGCGCAGACTATAGTTGATGGCTAGGAGCCTGTCGGGGTCCACATGTTCAAGACCGATCGAGTTGTGGTTATCGTCGCGCTGCTCGCGCTGCTGGCGGGCTGCGGACCACCGCGGATCCTCGATACCGAGCGCGGTGGCTACGTGCCGGTGCGCCAAGGCACGTTCGAACTGCGCCGCGACCTGACCGTCCGTGCCGGGCGCACCCGTGTCTATCTGCAGGGCGGCGCGGTGGTCGCGGGCGTCAACGAGTTCCAGCCGCACTGTCAGCTCGAGGTCAACACCCTGAGTGACGCGCCACAGGCGCTCCGTGCCGACAGCTTCGCCGTGACGGCCATTTCCACCCGCCGCGACAACGTCGTCGCGGCAGACCACCTGCAGATCGCCAGCCTCGACACCGCAGCGGTCGGCGTGGGGATCGGCGTCGGGTTCGGACACTGGGGCTTCGGTGGCTGGGAGACCCGGCGCATGCAGGCCTACGTCTTCCGCCTGCACTCCGAGCGCCAGCCGGACGTACGCTCGCTCACCTGCGGCGGGGCCTTCGATGACCCCTGGCTGGCGCAACTCCCCACCCTGCAGGAGATCGCCGTGGCACTCGGCGAGTACGGGCGGTTGGTGTTGGAGTGAGGAGTGAGGAGTCAGGCGTGAGGCGTGAGGGGGAAAACCCCTTTTGGCCACGGAAACACACGGAACAACACGGAAAAATTCCATTGCAAAAACCCTGGCGAAACACATGTCAGGGTATGGCAACCGGCGGCAAGGGCCGGGACGATACTGGCACCAAGACGCTTCCTGGTTTTTCAATAACTAAGATTTTTTTCCGTGTTTTTCCGTGTGTTTCCGTGGCCAAAAGGGGTTTTCTCCTCACGCCTCACGCCTCACGCCTCCCACCACGCCGACCGCCGCCAGTGCCCACACGATCACCGCGCCGCTGGGGAGGTCGTAGAGTGCCGAGACGATCAGGCCCAGTGCGTAGCCCGCAGCGCCAATGACGTAGCCGATGGCCAGCTGGCGGCGGCCCGGCAGCGCGCGTGTAGCCAGCGCGGGGATGATCAGGCTGGCGAACACCAGATATACACCGACCAGCTGTACCGAGGCGGTCACCGCCACGGCGAACAGCGTGTAGAAGCCAAGCCGCCCCAGTCGCGGCCCCAGCGTGAACCACAGCGTCAGCACGGCCGTGTACAGCACCAGCACCGGTATGAGATCAGCGAGCGTCACCCACAGGATCTGGCCGACCAGCAGGTCTTTGAGCTGCTCGCCACCATGCGGGTCGTGGCTCAGCAGCAGGATGGCGGCGGTTGCCGCGAGCACGAAGGAGGCACCGATCAGCGCCTCCTGGAGCTGCGGCCAGCGGCGGTCGGTCCAGGTGAGCACGAGCGCGCCTGCCAGCGCGGCGCCCACGGCCGCGAACTGTACGCCCCAGCCGCCCTCCGCCCAGCCGAGGCGGTGCGCCGCGATCACACCGATGCCGGCGATCTGGGCGATGGCGAGGTCGATGAAGATGATGCCGCGCCGCAACACCTGCTGCCCGAGCGGCACGTGGGTCGCGACCACCAGCAACCCGGCCAGCAGCGCGGGGCCCAGGATGGTGATGTCGAGCAGCGCGATGTCGGGTGCGGCGAAACTCATCCCGGCAACCTCGTTTGCCACGGAACCACACGGAAACACCCGGACGGGATCCTGTGCTTCACACGAACGACGGTGCTCTTCACGCGCCGGGTGTTGAACCGTGGGCCTGCAGCATTGTTCCACGTCGGTGCCGGCCGTGTGGTTCCGTGGCAGCTGCGGCTTTCTGGATTCATTGCAGTGCCCCCAGCAACCGCGCGAGCGTGTCGTCGAACAGCCCCTGAAGATCCTGCGCGCCGGCGCTGCCACCGACCGTGAAGGGCAGTTCGACCGCCACGATCCCGGTCTGCTGCACCAGCCAGTCCGACGAACGTGCATCCTGATAGGCCGCGTGCAGCACCAGCCTCGCCGGCTGCGCGCGCAGCGTCGCCAGCACGGCGGCGAGATGGCCGCTCGATGGCGGCACGCCGGGCCGCGGCTCGAGTGCTGCGACCTCGACCAGTCCCAGCCAGTCCAACAGGTAGACCCAGCTCTTGTGCTGCACCACTACCGGCACCCCGCGCAGGGGTGCGGCCTGCGCCTCCCAGCGCCGCAGCGCCACGTCCCAGTCGCGTGCGAAGGCGGCCTGCCGCTGCGCATAGACGGCCGCGCCCGCGGGGTCCACCTCGGCCAGACGCGCGGCGAGCGCCGCGGCGACCCGCGCAATATTGCGTGGATCGGTCTGGATGTGGGGATTGCCCGCCGCGTGCACGTCGCCGTCGGCGCGGTCCAGCCGTGCCGGCACATCCTTGAGCGTCACCTGCCCGGCCGCCAGGAAGTGCCCCGGCCGCCCCGGCTGCACGCGCATGTTCGCCGCCTTGCGCA
The DNA here is from genome assembly GCA_019911805.1 of Gammaproteobacteria bacterium. Lineage (NCBI taxonomy): Bacteria > Pseudomonadati > Pseudomonadota > Gammaproteobacteria > Gammaproteobacteria bacterium. The sequence goes on along the minus strand of JAIOJV010000108.1, from coordinate 12,109 downwards.
GCAGCATCGGCAACCAGCCGGCCTCCAGGTCCGCGCCGGTACAGATCAGCAGGTCGGCCTGCCGCAGCTTCGCGATCAACGAGGGCCGTGCCTCGATGCGGTGTGGATCCTGCAGCGCGGTGGTGGCGCTGAACACGGCCACGCGTTCACCGCCGAGTTCCTGCGCAAGCGCCGCCCATTCGGGCTCGCAGGCGAACACCTGGAGTGCGAAGGCTCTGGACGTCACCAGCAGCGCGATGATGCCCAGCCAATGCCTGTGTGATTTCATAATCGTTCCTCTTTACGGATGCATCGACGCAGGTGCGTCCGATCCGTCATTCCGGCCCACGCCGGACCGACGGCCGTTGAAAATATTCCAGCTACGAAATCCACGGAACGACACGGAAAAAAGGCTCATTGTAAAAACCCGGCAACCCGACCGCGAAGGGCTGATGCCGGGTTTACGCAATAAATCCTAAAAACTCATTTTCACCACGAAGGACACGAAGGACACGAAGCTAAAGACAGGCACTTCGGCTTTCGCAGTGCTTCACCCTCCGGGTGAAGCACCGAAACAAAGTAGCTCTTGGAGTTTCTTTGTGTCCTTCGTGTCCTTCGTGGTGAACTGCTTTTTCGAGGATGAATGCTTTCGGTGTCGTTCCGTGGGTTCCGTGGCCATTTTTTCAAGACACCGGCCCAAGTAAGTGTCACTCGCCCTAATACGCATGCGCACCGTGTGCGCCGAGGCTCATGATGTACTGCAGATACCATTGGTCGTCCGTGACCGGCTGCGAGCGATCACGGTTGTACTGCAAGCGCAGGCGGCTGAATTCGCTGTGCGACCAATCGAACATCAGCGCGTAGCGCTCGGGGTCGTGCCGGCTGCCGTCGAGGCCGGCCTCGGCCAGCACCTCGGCATCGCTGCCGCTGTTGTCCGCACTCAGATGGTCGTAGCGCAGCCCCACCCGCCAGCGCGGCACGAACTGATAGACGGCCTGGGCATACCAGCCACGCTGCTCGCCGGAGTACCACGTCTCCTCCACGGGATCGTGGGTGATGCGCACCACACCGTCCTCGTCACGCAGGAAATACTCGCCCTGAAGCTTGAGGTAGGTGCGCGTCGGATTGCCCGCCGGTGCCCATTTCCAGACGGCGTCCAGGGCGCTGATCCGGCTGTCGCCACTGAAGCTCACGGCCGCCGCGGCGCCGTCGTCGTGGGCGTGTCCGCCACTGCTGCGATCGGTCACGTCGGCACGCCAGTGCGACAGGCCGAGCTGCCAGCTGTGACTCACGCCGACGTCGCCGCCGAGTTTGGCGAACACGCTGCCCGCGCCGAGGCCACCGTGGCTGGCGCCGGCGGCGGGAAAATCACCACCGCGCAGCCATTCGGCGCCGAGCGTGACATAGAGGTCGGTCGGCGCCAGCCAGCTGAGCTGCACGCCGTCGTCGTTGAGCTGATCGCCGAACAGCGCCCGATACACCAGCGGCGCGTCGGCGAAATCCCAGGCGTGGCTGTGCTGCTGATTGAGATAACCGATGCCGGAGTAGAAACGCCCGGCGCGCAGCAGCAGGCCATGACCCAGGCCGGGCGTCTCGACGTAGGCCTCCTCCAGCTCGACCTCGGTGGCGCCGTCGTGGCTGGCGATGGCGGCGGTGAGCTGGCCGAAGAACAGATCGTCGACGTTGGCGCTCAGGATCAGCTCCGAATGCGCGACCGAAAAGCCTTCCTCGCCCGGACCGGCCTCACCGCCCAGCTGGAAGCCCTCCAGCCGGTACGCCTCGGGGTCCCGGGAGAAGGACGTGAGCTTGCCGTCGAGGATCAGACTGATGTCGGGATTGAAGCCGCGTGGGTGGTCCGCCGTGGCTGCCGCGACCGGCACGGCGGGTGCGGACCGGGCCTCGGCCGCTTGCAGCCGCTGCTCCAGCGCACGGATACGCTGTTCGTAGTCGGATCTCAGGGCCTCGATCTCCTGCCGCAGGACATCGAGTTCAGTGCCCGGCTCGACGCCGTCTGCGGCAGCGGGCGCCGCCGGGGCGGATGGGATGAACGTGGCCAGGACCACGCCCGCAAGGGCGATAGACATACGCATGACGGTCTCCGGAAAAGATCGGTGGGTGACGGGCCAGGGCCCGGATCCGCCACACGGGGCGGCGGCTTCGATCAGTGCAGAGCCGGTGCGGGCGGGGCGCGGGCGAGAAAGGAGCGGGGTGGTGCGGCCGCTGCCGGCGCGGGCCGCGGCACAGGCAGGGCCAGGGCGCGGGCGCCGGTGGCCGCAACCACCACCGGCGGCGGCACGGCATCGCCGACATGCTGCGCGGTGATGCACAGGGCGCAATAGGCGTCGGGCACGGCGGCGTCGTGCCCCAGTTCGTGCAGCAGCACGCCCAGCTGTGCCAGGAACAGCAGCACGGCCAGTACCGCGGCAGAGATGAGCGCGCGGTGCGGGTTCAGTGACGGCTTCGCGGTGGCTGGGCGGGACATCGGCACTTCAATCGCCATCCAGAGGCAGGTTGTGATGCAGATCGGGGCGCTACCTTAGCGCCGTCACGACACGGGGGCAACCGCCGGCGCCACGGCCACGCCCCTCCCGCGCCCGGCGCGGGACACGCTATGATGCCGTCTGCCCCGTTTCCCTCCGACCCGCATGCCGCCGACCATCGCCACCGCTCTGCACACCGCGCTCACCCGGCTCACCCATGCCGGCTCCGCTGCCGATGACGCGCGCCTGGACGCCGAGGCGCTGCTCGCCCACGTGCTGGGCCAGGCGCGCAGCCACCTGCGCGCCTGGCCGGAGCGCACCCTCACCGCCGCACAGGCCGCGCACTACGAAGACCTCGTTACGCGCCGCGCCGCCGGCGAACCCGTTGCCTACCTCTGCGGCCGGCGCGAGTTCTGGTCGCTGGAGCTGGAGGTGACGCCGGCGACACTGATCCCGCGGCCGGAGACCGAGCTGCTGGTGGAACTCGCACTGGCGCGGATCCCGGTGGCGGCGGCGCTGGCGGTCGCCGACCTCGGCACCGGCACGGGTGCCATCGCGCTTGCCATCGCCCGCGAGCGGCCACGCTGCCGGGTGACGGCGACGGACCGGGCGAGCGCGGCGCTCGCCGTGGCGCGCCGTAATGCGGCGCGGCTGGGCATCACCGCTGTCGATTTCCGGCACGGCGCCTGGTACGCGCCGCTGCCCGATCCAGCGGCTGGGCGTTACGATCTGATCCTGAGCAACCCGCCCTATGTCCGCGCCGGCGACCCGCACCTCGCGCAGGGCGACCTGCGTTTCGAACCGCCGGATGCGCTGACTGCCGGCGCGGATGGCCTGGACGCGCTGCGCGTCCTCGTCGCCGGCGCGCCCGCGTATCTGCACAGCGGCGGTTGGCTGCTGGTCGAACACGGCTACGATCAGGCCGAGGCGGTCACGGCCCTGTTCCGCACGGCCGGCTTCACGGACATCGAGACGTTCCACGATCTCGGTGGGCAGCCGCGCGTGACGCTGGGACGCCGCCCCTGACAATGCTGCCACCAGCCCCTGTGCGCCGAACGATTCAGTAAATTCTTATATAGGCCGGGGGGTTAATAACCCTACCAGAGCTTGATAAATATGCCAGACGGGTTAGCATCGACAGCATGAGTGAGAAACCGACCGACACCGTCAAGCACCGCGAGATCTGGTTCCGCGAACCGCACGAGGATCCGAACCAGGCCCGCTCGGCGACGCTCGTGCTCAGCGATGTCGAAGGCGTGCTGCAGGTGCAGCCGCGGCATCCCCGGCTCATCCTGGTATCGTACGACATCACCCATGTCACCCTGCAGGTCATCGACAGCCTGCTCGACGAACTCGGCTTCCACCTCGACAACAACCTGTTCATGAAGCTGCGCCGTGCGCTGTATTACTACAGCGAAGAGGCACAGCAGGCCGCCCGCGGCTGCAGCCGTGGCCGCGGCAATTGCACCCAGGCGGTGTTCATCAACCGCTACCGCCGACTCGAGCACGGCTGCCGCGACCCGCGCCCGGAGCACTGGCGACGGTATCTCTAGCCGGCTGCAGCTACGCCTATCCGCACCGATCGCCCAGTGATACACCGGACGACGGAGCCGGTCGTGGGGATCAGTGAGGCGTGAGGCGTGAGGAGCAAACCCTTTTTTAGCCACGGAACCCACGGAAAAACACGGAAATGATGCTGCCAAAGGCCCAGTAGGAAAACAGTGGTGTCCCTATCTGGACTTGTACATCGTAAATTTTTCCGTGTTTTCCGTGGGTTCCGTGGCCAAAAATCATTGGGTTTCACGCCTCACGCCTCACCCCTCACTCCTCACAACGAACGCAGCATGAGGCGTCGCTTGTACCGCCGCTCCACCAGCCTGTATCTTCCCCGCGATGGACGATGAACAGCTCCTTCGCTACAGCCGTCAGATCCTGTTACCCGAATTCGGTATCGAGGCCCAGGAGCGCCTGCTCGACGCGCGCGTACTGATCGTCGGTGCCGGCGGGCTGGGTTCACCGGTGGCGCTGTACCTCGCCGCGGCCGGCGTCGGCACGCTGGCGATCGCCGATGACGACGTGGTGGAGATCTCCAACCTGCAGCGTCAGATCCTGCACCGGCACGCCGACCTCGGTCGCCCCAAGGTGGACTCCGCGGTCGCCCGCATCCGCGAGCTCAATCCGGATACCCGCGTGATCCCCGTCGCCACCCGCCTCGCGGGCGAGGTGCTGCGTGAGCAGGTGGAGGCCGTCGATCTGGTGGTGGACGGGTGTGACAACTTCGCCACCCGCTTCGCGGTCAACGCGGCCTGCGTCGCGGCGCGCCGACCGTTGGTGTCCGGCTCGGCCATCCGCATGGAAGGTCAGGTCGCCGTGTTCCGCGCCGACCGGCCCGACAGCCCCTGTTACCGTTGTCTGTACCGCGACGGCACGGAAACCGAACAGACCTGCGCGGAGAACGGCGTACTGGCGCCCATCGTCGGCATCGTCGGCAGCCTGCAGGCACTGGAGGTGATCAAGGTGATCACCGGCATCGGCGCGACACTGTGCGGCCGTCTGCTGGTGATCGACGGCAAGAACCTGGACATCCGCACCCTGCGCCTGCGCCGCGACCCTGCCTGCCCGGTGTGCGGTAACCGCCCGGTGACCTGACCGCTCGCCCATTCCTTTATCATGGCGATATAAGCTAAGCTGAGCGCCGGCCGTTCGCCCCCATAACGACAACACCACAGGAGCGCCTGCGCACTGTCATGCCCTGGTTCGATACCCTGATCGTCCTGTCCTTCGACGCCCTCACGCCCCTGCTCGCCGCGCTCGTCACCGGCGGCCTGATCGGACTGGAACGCACCGCCCACGGCCGGCCCGCCGGCTTCCGCACCCACGCGCTGGTATGCGTCACCTCCAGCCTGCTGATGCTGGTCACCACGCATCAGCTGCATTTCATGGGGAACGTACCGCTCGAGGCCATCCGCATCGATCCGACGCGCATGGGCCAGGGCATCATGACCGGGATCGGCTTCCTCGGTGCGGGCGTGGTGATGAAGGAAGGCCTGAGCATCCGCGGCCTGACGACCGCCGCCTCGATCTGGATGACCGCGGCCATCGGCATCCTGCTGGGGCTGACGTTCTATGTGCCGGCCATACTGGCGACGCTGATCAGCCTCATGGTGCTGTCGCTGTTCCGCTGGGTCGAGAATGCCATCCCGGCGCTGCACTACGGCAAGCTCACGGTACGCTTCGAGCACGACAGCATCATGCCGCAGACGGCGCTGCAGGAACTGATCGTGCAGCACGGCATCACGCCCGCCAACCCGAGCTATGCGCTGAAGGACGACAGCGACACCTTCGAGTACGTGATGGTCATCCGCACCCGCAAGCGTGACAACTACCGGCGCCTGGCCGAATCGCTGACCAACCTGACACAGGTGCGGGAGTTCTCCATCGAGACGACCGGCGACTGAGCGTCGCCGCGCGCGGGAGGGGGCGGGGGTGCTCGCGTCAGCGTACCTGCGCCAGCCGCTCGACCCACTGCGGATGGAAGTGCGCCAGTCCCTCCAGCACACCGGCCGTGTAGTTGCCATTCATACCGAGAAAGCCGCCGCGGGCGACGTACAGACGGTCGGCGTGTCCGGCCTCCTGTGCCGCCCATTCCGCTTCCTCGCGCACTTCGGGAATCGCATTCGCCACCAGCACCGCGGGGATGCCGCTGGTCAGTACCGGCAGGTCGTTGCCGGAATCACCGGCGAACAGCGTGTGGGCCGCGTCCACACCCAGTTCCGCCATCAGGAAGCGCACCGCCCCCAGCTTGGTCGCTGCGGCGGGCAGTACATCCAGCAGCCCGGTCGCGGTGGTCTCGTCGACGCTCCACACCAGACTGGCGCGCAGGCCGCGGGCCTGCAGACGCCGGTGCATGTCGGCGAGCAGCACCGCGTGATCGAGCGCGGGGTCGGCGTAATAGCTCAGCTTGAAGCGGCCCTGCTTCCCGGGCTCCTGCAGAACGATGGCGTCGATGTCGGCGAACAGGCCCGCGAGGTCCGCCGCCGTATGGCCGGGCCAATCCGCGGCGATATGCTGCGACCACTGCTCCCACAGCCGCCACTCCCCACCGACCGTGCGGTAGATGCTGGTGCCCACGTCACCGACCGCGAACTGCGGCCGCGGCAGATCATACTCGGCGATCGCCTGCTCGATCAGCGCCAGATGCCGACCGCTGACATAGGCGAGGATCACGCCCGGGTGCCCGGCCAGCTGCCGCAACAGCGGTCGTGCCTGCGGCGATTCCGGCTGCGGGCCGTTCGGCAGCAAGGTGCGGTCGAGATCGGAGCAGAGGAGGAGGCGTTCGGGCATGCGGTGTCGATATCGATGACTTCGTGCGGCCACCATACCGCAGATCGCCCGGAGGTGCAGGCCCCAGGTGCGATGGCATTCACGCAAGCCGATGTCTTGAAAAAATGGCCACGGAACCCACGGAACAACACGGAAAAAGGCCTATTGTAAAAACCCGACCACCCGACCGCGGAGGGATGATGCCGGGTTCAGGCAATAAATCCTTTCCGTGTTGTTCCGTGGGTTCCGTGGCCAAGAATGATGTAAGGAACCGCTGATTAATTCGTCGTACCGTCATTGCTTCGCTTCGCTCGCAATGATGAACAAATCAGAGATTCCTTACGTGAGTACCATTCACCCTAAGCGAGGCTCAGGGTCTCCAGGATTGCCTCCACCGTATCGTCCTCGCGGCCTTCATCCACCAGCGGGCAATGGTAGGTGACGTACAGCATCACGCTGTCCGCGCGCAGATACCACTCGCGCCAGTAGTGGTCGTCATCGCCATAGCTCAGCCCCAGTCCGTCGAAGTCGCCGTACTCGACCGCCTCTGGCTCTGCGCCGGCCTCCAGATGCTCGGCTGCCATATAGTCGAGGAATGCGTCGTCGACCTCCTCGTCCCGCTCCAGCGCGCTGATCCTCAGCGTACCGCTGCCCGCGGGGTCGAACAGGGTGACGCCTTCATCGTCCTCTTCATCCTCCCAGTCATCGGGAAGGTTGATGATCCAGAGCGGTGTTTGGCGTGTCTTCATGGCAGGTATCCTGGTGTCGGAACGACCGTTGGTCAACGTCTGGAAACGGCGTCGCCCGGGCGTACAGGCTGCAGCGAACGCGCCCAGGCCCGGGGCTCCAACATACTCCGGCATGACCGGTCCGCTCAATGCCGCGTCGGCGGTACCGTCGGCTGGTGCGCGGAGGCTGCGAACAGCTTCTCCACGTCCACTGGATCGAAGGTGTAGTTCTGATTACAGAATTCACAGTCGACGCTGACCCGCCCCTGTTCGGCGATGATGCCCTGCACCTCATCGTAGCCCAGGCTGCGCAGTACGGCCTCGATGCGTTCGCGGGTGCAGGTACAGCGGAAGCTCACCGGCTCCGGCTCGAAGACCCGCACGTCTTCCTCGTGGAACAACCGGTGCAGCACATCGCGCTGCGGCAACTCCAGCAGTTCCTGCTCGGTGAGGGTAGCGGCGAGTTGCACCACACGGTTCCAGGCATCGGCATCCTCGGTCTCACCGGGCAGCGTCTGTAGCAGCATGCCGGCCGCGCGCGTATCACTGGCCGCCAGCCACAGGCGCGTGGCGAGCTGTTCGGAGCGCTCGAAATAATCCCTGAAGGCGTGCGCCAGATGTTCTTCGGTCTCGAGCGCGACGATCCCCTGGTAGCGCTCGCGGTCACCGCCCTGGTCGATGGTGATCGCAAGCCGGGCCTTGCCGACCAGCTGCGCCAGCGGTCCGGCGAGTACCGGATCGGTCCAGTGTGCCAGCCCGCGCAGGGTACGGTCGGACTTGACCTGTACCACGATCAGGGACACCGGGCCGTCGCCCTGAATCTGCAGGATCAGCGAACCGTTGAACTTGATGGTGGTCACCAGCAGCGCGGCCGCGGCCATCGCCTGGCCCAGCAGCTCGCGCACCGGCACGGGGTAGTCGCGGCGCTCCAGAATCGCGCGCCAGGTCGCATCCAGATGCACCAGCTCGCCACGCACGTTGGTGCGTTCGAAGACGAACCGGCTGAGCACATCACTGTCGCGTTGGGTCATGAGAGAAGCTTATTACTCGGTCCATAATGACAAAACCATTCACCACGAAGGACACAACGGACACGAAGAAAACCTATCGAGAAAAAAATCGTCCACATCCTCACAGTCTGACGAACACTCCGGGCGGAGGGACCCACTGACAAAGCAATAGTTTGTGTCCTTCGTGTCCTTGGTGGTTACAGGTCGCATCCAGATGCACCAGTTCGCCACGCACGTTGGTGCGTTCAAAGACGAACCGGCTGAGCACATCACTGTCGCGTTGGGTCATGAGAGAAGCTTATTACTCGGTCCATAATGACAAAACCATTCACCACGAAGGACACGAAGGACACGAAGAAAACCTATCGAGAAAAAAATCGTCCACATCCTCACAGTCTGACGAACACTCCGGGCGGAGGGACCCACTGACAAAGCAATACTTTGTGTCCTTCGTGTCCTTGGTGGTTAAACGTTTTCGATCAACCCGCCAGGTGCTTCTTCAGAAGCTCGTTGAGCTGCGCCGGGTTGGCCTTGCCGCCCATGGCCTTCATGACCTGGCCGACGAAGAAGCCGAGGAGTTTTTCCTGGCCGGCGCGGTACCCTTCGACCTGCTTCGGGTTTCTGGCCAGGATGTCCTTGATGGCCGCCTCGATGGCGCCGGTATCGGTGATCTGCCTGAGACCCCGCTTATCGATCACTGTATCCGCGTCACCCTCCCCGTTCCACATCGCCTCGAACACGTCCTTGGCGATCTTGCCGGAGATGGTGTTGTCGCGAATGCGCTGGATCATACCGGCGAGCATGTCCGCGGACACCGGTGCGGCGCCGATCTCCCGGTTTTCCTTATTGAGGAAGCCGGACAGATCGCCCATCACCCAGTTGGCGCACAGCTTGGCCTCACCGCCGACGGCGGCGACGACGGCCTCATAGTAATCGGCCAGCTCACGCGTGGCGGTCAGTACACCGGCGTCGTAGGCGCTCAGGCCGTACTGATCCATGAAGCGCGCCTTCTTGGCGTCCGGCAGCTCCGGCAGGGTCGTACGCACGTCTTCGATGAAGGCGGCGTCGAGCTCGACCGGGAGCAGATCCGGATCCGGGAAATAGCGGTAGTCATTGGCCTCTTCCTTGGCCCGCATGGAGCGGGTCTCGTCCTTGTTGGCATCGTACAGGCGTGTTTCCTGGACGACCGTGCCACCCCCTTCGATCAGGTCGATCTGGCGTTCGACCTCGTAGTTGATGGCCTTTTCGACGAAGCGGAAGGAGTTGAGGTTCTTGATCTCGGCGCGGGTGCCGAATTCCTTCTGCCCCTTGGGACGCACCGACACGTTGGCATCGCAGCGGAAGGAGCCTTCCTGCATATTGCCGTCGCAGATCTCCAGATAGCGCACCAGCGAATGCAGTTTCTTCATATAGGCGACGGCCTCTTTGGCCGAACGCAGGTCCGGTTCGGAGACGATCTCCAGCAGCGGCGTGCCGGCGCGATTCAGGTCGATACCGGTCTGGCCGTGAAAGTCCTCATGCAGCGACTTGCCGGCATCCTCTTCCAGGTGCGCACGGGTGACACCGATGCGCTTGACGCTGCCGTCATCGAGCTCGATGTCCATGTGTCCATGTTGCACGATGGGCAGTTCGTACTGGCTGATCTGGTAGCCCTTGGGCAGATCGGGATAGAAGTAGTTCTTGCGCGCGAACACCGAGCGCGGCGCGACCGTCGCGCCACTGGCCAGCCCGAACTTCACCGCCATGCGCACCGCCTCCTTGTTCAGCACCGGCAACACGCCCGGCAGCCCGAGATCGACCGCACAGGCCTGGGTGTTCGGTTCCGCCCCGTAGGCCGTCGCCGCACCCGAGAAGATCTTGCTCTGCGTCGCGAGCTGCGCATGAATCTCAAGCCCGATGACTGTTTCCCATTCCATTTCCGCTGACCTTTATCTTGAACCACCAAGACACAAAGATTCGTTTTGAACCGCCAAGGCGCCAAGACGCCAAGAAAATCTGTCTAAGGAACCTCTGGTTAATTCGTCGTACTGTCATTGCGAGCGAAGCGAAGCAATCTCCTTCGACGGCAGATCAATAGTTTGGAGATTGCCGCGTCGCTACGCTCCTCGCAATGACGGGTTAATCAGAGGTTCCCTACATGAAAACCCAAAGCCACCACATGGGAAAACCCCATCGCTTGTGAACTTCCAACCGCCGTTACCTTGATCGATCTTTCTTGGCGTCTTGGCGCCTTGGCGGTTAATACGGGTTCCTTGGCGCCTTGGCGGTTCAAACAAACAATCATTCACTCAAACCCGGCCGGCGCGCGTCGGTGCCAATCCGTCACCTGCTGGTACTGGTGGGCGACGTTGAGCAGGCGTGCCTCGTCGAAGTAGTTGCCGATCAGCTGCAGACCCACCGGCAGGCCGGTGACGAAGCCGGCCGGGATGGACATGCCGGGCAGGCCGGCGAGATTCACGGCGATGGTGTAAATATCCGACAGATACATCGTCACCGGGTCATCGACCCTCTCGCCGAGCTTGAACGCCACCGTCGGCGAGGTCGGGCCGAGGATGACATCCACCGCCTGGAAGGCCTGCTTGAAGTCAGCCGCGATCAGTTGGCGCACCTGCTGCGCCTTCAGATAGTAGGCATCGTAGTAGCCGGCCGACAGCGCATAGGTGCCGATCATGATGCGGCGCTTTACCTCGGGTCCGAAACCCTCGCCGCGCGAGCGCGTGTAGAGGTCCTCGAGGTCCCTGGGGTTCTCGCAACGGTAGCCGAAGCGCACACCGTCAAAGCGCGACAGGTTCGAGGAGCATTCAGCCGGTGCGACGACGTAGTAGGCCGGCACGGCCAATCCGGCGTTGGGCAGCGTGATCTCCACCGGTTCGGCGCCGAGCCGCTGCAACTCGCCGATGGCCGCCTGGACCAGCGCACCCACGGCCGGGTCGAGCCCCGCGCCAAAATATTCCTTCGGCAGCCCGACCTTGAGCCCCTTGAGGCTGCCACCCAATGCGGCGCGGTAATCCTCCACCGGCCGATCGATGCTGGTGGAATCCCGTGGGTCGAAGCCGGTCATGGCCCCGAGCAGGGTCGCCGCATCCTCGGCGGTACGGGTTATCGGGCCTGCCTGATCGAGGCTGGAGGCGAAGGCGACCATGCCGTAGCGGGACACCCGGCCGTAGGTCGGCTTGATGCCGGTGAGGTTGCACAGCGCGGCCGGCTGGCGGATGGAACCGCCGGTGTCGGTGCCCAAGGTACCGTAGCAGAGGCCCGCGGCCACCGCGGCCGCCGAACCGCCGCTGCTGCCGCCGGGCGTGCGGGTCAGGTCCCAGGGATTCTTGGTCTTCTTGAAGGCCGAGGTCTCGGTCGAGGAACCCATCGCGAACTCGTCCATGTTGAGCTTGCCGGTGAGGGCGATGCCCTGGTCGAGCAGCTTCTGCGCCGAGGTCGCGGTGTAGGGCGGGATGAAGTTATGCAGGATCTTCGAGGCGCAAGTTGTCTGGATGCCCCGGGTGAGGAAGATGTCCTTCAAGGCGAAGGGCAGGCCGGCGAGCGGCGGCAGGGTCTCGCCCTTGGCGAGACTGGCGTCGGCGGCCTTGGCCTG
>JAIOJV010000107.1 GCA_019911805.1 Gammaproteobacteria bacterium | reverse complement strand
GGGATCGGGATTCGGGGGCGTGGCGGGTCGTGGTCTGCGGCGATGGCCAGCCTGCCTGGCGACAAGGCAGCGGGAGGCAGGCCGGTTGCCTGAGGTGCGGGCTTGGTGGACCGCACCGCGCTAGGCATAATGGGTCGCGCGGCGGTGTCGCCGTAGTCGATCCGGGCCGCAATACCATGGAAAAGCCAGCGCTTGATCTCCGGGTCGGTTCCACGCTCCAGCTGGAGTTGCCTGGCCGCGGCGGGGGGCTTGTACCGGCCACGCTCATCGGCTACGTCCCGGGCCGCAGTCTGCTGGTGAGCCTGCCGCCGGAAGCGGCATCTCCGGCGGCCGGGGAGCCCTGCAGTGCGCACTTTCAGGTGGACAACCACCAGTACAGCTTCGATACCCGGGTGTTGCACATCGCCAGCCAGCCCTTCTCCTACCTGCATCTGGCCTATCCAGAGGGTATTCAGACCGGTAGCGCACGTCGCAGCCAGCGCGTCCAGATCAACGACATGGTGATGATGCTGGTGATGGAGGAGGCCGGCAGGAAGCTGTCGGTGGCGCTGGCGGACATCAGCATGGCCGGCGCCCGCCTGGTGGCCGGCAGCCGCCTGGGCGAGGTCGGCGAACGCTTCGCCATCGAGATCCCGCAGCTGGAAAGCGACGGTTCCATTGCGTTGCCCTGTCAGGTCCGCTATGTGCGTGAGGAACGCAGCACGACGGTAGGCGGCAAGCGCGTCTACCATCACGGCGTCGAGTTCACCGGGCTGGATCGCCAGGCACTGATCTTCATCGAGCGCTATATCGGGGAAAAGGTCGCGCAGCTGCGATTCTAGGAGCCCGTCGGACTTGGGGTTGATCTACTCATACTGATCAATGCCGACCTTCGGAACATCGTCGGTGCCGGCCTGATCTCGCGGTTGTCGCCGCCGCTCGCGCTGACTGCGGGTATCCAGCAGGATGCGCTGCTGCCCCTTGCGGCGCTCTCCCGTGCGCCGTTCCGCACCCTGATAGGTGGCGGGGGAGTGGGCTCCGGATGAGACCGCCGGCGGCTGATCGGTAACCGACTGGATGGCGGTCGTGGCGGCCGGCGCGCTGACGGCCCGCACCGACCGGTCGGCCGTATTGTCCGTTTTCAGTGCCTGCAGGCCGCTGTCGTCGGGGCGGAAATGCACGTTGGTCATGGAGATCCGGGCTCCCTGGTCGAATCCGCGCCGCTGGCTCAGGCGCGTGCCAGCAGCAGACCGGCCGTTTCCGTGAACTGCAGACCGGCCTCGCCGATCACGGCATCGTAGTCGAAGGTCGCCTCGTCGACCCCAATGGCGGTCCAGGCAGAGGCATCGGCGACGGCCTCGGTGTTGGGTGCTTCGCAGAATGCGCCCAACTGCGAACGGTTGGCGAGGTTTTCGGCCAGGTGCACGATGGAGGCCTCCAGTTCCGCTTGCATCGCATACGACGGCATGTGGTGATAACCGACCGCCTCCTGCAGGGTCGCGGGCAGCATCCAGGTACCGAGTAACGCCCCTCCCAGGTCGGCATGAGTGAAGCCCAGCTCCGCCAATTCTGCCTGATGCAATATACCCTCGTCGCCGTCGCACACCAGCAACAGGTCGGCACAGATCTCGGGCATGCGATTGTAAAGGACGAGGCTGCCGATATCGTGCAACAGGCCGGCGACGAACATGCGTTCGGGGTGCAGGATGCGACAGCGTCTGGCCAACGCCCGTGCCAGCAGGCCGGTGTAGATACCGTGGCGCCAGAAGGTGTCGATGTTCACCAGGCTGTTGGGCAGGTTGGAAAACGACTTGATGGCCGAGACCGCAATCACCAGGCTGTAGAGCTCCCGGATACCGACGATGGTGATGGCCCGCGACACGGTATCGATGCGCCGGGAAAAGTTGAAATAGGCGCTGTTGACCAGTCGCAGCAGATGCGCCGTCAGGCTGGGGTCGTTGCTGATGACACTCCCGATCTCCTGGGCGGAGGCCTCGTTGGACTCCACCAGCTCGAACACCTTCACGCACACATCCGGTGGCGATACGAGGCAGGTGACGTCGTCGAGCAGGCTGGCGGCCAGGTCGCCGGCCAGTTCACGCGTCGCATGGGACTGGGTCTGAATCATAATACGCCTTCGACAGTCAGAGCCTGATGTACTCAGGCTAGCGGCGGACGGCAGTCTGGGTTGAATACCTCCAGGTTCCTGGGGCCCGAAGTGCGGCACGTCTCACAAATACAACAAATACCCCGTGTTACTAGTCTGGCAGGGGTAAAGATCCGGGGGGGAATTCCGCCAAGCTGGCTACCCCCCTCACGGTGTTGTCGAGGCGTATTCCATGACCGTCATCCGCATGAATGAATTCGAACTGGCGCACAAGGGTGTCAACAGCCAGTTGGCCGTCGGTCTACTGCGGGAATGCCGCGAGGTGACCATCCAGCGTCTGAGTGCCGCGCTGGTGCGGATGATGGGTAAGGTCGACGATGCGCTGTTCGAACTGGCGGAAAAGGCCGAGAGTAATGCGGTCCAGACCCTCTATTTCGATGCCATGCGGGAAGTGCGGATCAAGCGCGTGAGCATGGAGATCGGCTTCAAGAGCCAGCTCATGGAGGGATTCAATCGGGAGATCCGTAAGGAGAATACGGGTGCCGAGAGCGAAGCGGGGCTTTCGCCGCGCATGGAGGATCTGGATCTCGTCGAGCACGACACGCTGGAGGAGTCGCTGGCCGTAACCAACATGGTCAGTAAGATCTATGTCGCCTGCAAGGAGGAAGTCGGGCTGCTGAACCGGCGTATCGGTTTCCTGCTCAAGGATCCTGAGCTGCTGCGCGCGAAGAATCCCATCGGGCCGGAAGTCGTCTGTAATGCCTTCCGCGAGGCCTGCGGGGATGTCGAGTCGGGCATCAAAGTGAAGCTCATCATCATGAAGCTGTTCGACCGCTACGTCGTCAGCGAGGAAATGCAGCCACTGTATCGTGATATCAACAAGCTGCTCATCGAGCGCGGCATATTGCCCGAGCTGCGTCATGAGGTGCGGCGGACCGGGTCATCGCGGCAACAATCGGCGACGACCGCGCCGGCTACCGCAGCCGGTCTGCCCCAGGGCAGTGATGCGGTAGCCGATGAGGACGTCTTCGCGACCCTGCAGCAATTGATGTTGAGGGGCCTGTCCGGGGGCCTCCCGAGTGGCACTGTAGTGGGTGGTGCATCGGGTGGTGGTGGGCAGCTGTCGAGCGGCTCCACGGGTACGGGTGTCGTGAACACCCTGACCCTGTTGCAGCAAGGCAACAGTGAACTGGTCGCAGGCGGCATGGGTAACTTCAGCAATGCCGACCTGGTATCGGGATCGGTCAACGTCATCCGCAACATTCAGTCGAGCGGTATCGTCGGTAATGTGGGCGCGGTCGATGGCATGATCATCGATGTCGTTGCCATGCTGTTCGACTACGTTCTGGACGATGAAGATATACCAGCGGGCATGAAGGTGCTGATCGGGCGCCTGCAGATCCCGATGCTGAAAGTCGCCATGCTGGACAAAGGCTTCTTCTCCCGCAAGTCGCACCCGGCGCGGCGCTTGCTGAACGTCATTGCCGAAGCGGCCGTGGGCTGGGATGGGGAGCAGGATCAGGCGCTGTACCAGCGCATCGATGCCGTCGTGCAACGCGTGCTGGTGGAATTCGAAAGCAACATCGAGCTGTTCGCCGAACTGCTCGAAGAGTTCGAGCACTTCCTGGCCAAGGAGCGCGACAAGGCACGCCACCACGAAGAGCAGTCTGCCCTCATGGTCCAGGGCAAGGAGCGCCTGCGCGCGGCCAAGCAACGGGTTCGCACCGAGGTGGGGCGCCGCTGCCGCAGCAGTCTGCCGAAATTCGTACGTCAGTTCCTGGTGAGCTATTGGCAGAACCTGCTGCTGGTGACGCTGGTCAAGGAGGGGGACGAGAGCATCGCCTGGAAGCGTGCGCTGACGGCCATGGATAACCTCGTCTGGAGCCTGCAGTCGAAGGCCACGGTGGAGGAGCGTGATCGCCTGGTGAATCTGCTGCCCAGCCTGCTGCGCGTTCTGCGTGAGGGGATGCTGCTGATCTCCATGCGCGAAGACGATTTCCAGGCCTTTCTGGAGCAGCTCGCGTCTTACCATGCCGCCATCGTCAACGCCGTGCCGCGGGGTGCGGAGGCGGCGAACGACGCACCCGTGATCCCGGCGTCGAGCGACGATCCGCTGGCCGATTCAGCCGATGATGAGGCGGTGGTCGAAGATACGCGTGTCACCACCGCGACCATTCATCGCCTGGTGCAGTCCGGCATCGTTGATGTCGAGGAGATCACTCTGGCCAACGAGGATGATACTCCGCAGGCCGCGGTGGAAGATGAATTCACCGAACAGGTGCGGTCGTTGCAACCGGGGACGTGGGTCGAATTCACCCAGGACGACGGCGGTGCACTGCGCGCCAAACTCACCTGGGTGAGCCCGGTGACCGGCATGTATCTGTTCACCAACCGCCAGGGGCTCAAGTCCTGCGATAAGACGCTGCATGGGCTTGCTGCCGAATTACGCCGCAGTGCTGCGCGCATCCTCGCCGATGCACCGCTGTTCGATCGTGCAGTGAGCAGTCTCATCGACGGATTGCGCAAGACCGGGACGTGAAATCGGTTCCTGGGAGCCTGTCGGATTTGGGCGATCGTAGCGAGCCGGGTGGGAGGGCGAAGTCATTTTTTTGATCCTTTGAGGAGAATAGCCGTAGCTATTTGACGAGAAGGATCGGAAAAATGGGCTGCTATCCCGCCGGCGCAGTAGATCAGACCCAAGTCCGACAGGCTCCTAGTGGCTCGGCAGTTGTGCCCGCAGGGCGTCGCGGTCGTACCACCAGTCGCCGTCCACGATCACATCCAGCATCTTGCCGAGCCGGGCGAGCAGTTCGCCCGGGTCGTTGAGCTGCAACACCTCGATCCAGGTTTTGATCATGTCCTCGCCCTCGATCCCACGGTGGCGTTTGGCGACGCGCGCCAGCACCTGGCCAGTGAAGAAGGTCAGGCTGTCGTGGGCCTCGCCCTCGGTGCGCAGATCGGCGACGTAGTGGGCCGCCATGGCGGCTACGGCGCCACCATCGGATTTGTCCGGGGTTTCATCGACGATGTGGTGCAGCAGTGCGACGGTGGTATGCGGCTTGATCGGGTAGGTCACCGCCAGCCACACGCCGTTGGCCAGTGCCACGGTGCTGCCGTCCAGTCCGCTCCGGAAGAGGATGTCGCAGGCCTCTGCCGCCTCCTGCCAGGACTCGGTCGCCAGGCTGTGGTCGAAGGCCGCCCGGGCCTGATCCCAGGCCTCCTGTACGCGGTTCAAACCCAGCAGGGTCTCGGCGATGTCGAGTTCGATATGGATCCGCTCGGCCGGCGACGCCCCCTCCGGTAGCGCCGCCAGGTGCTGGCGTTCCTCTGCCAGCTGCGCCTCCAGTTCAGACTTCGATTGGCCCTCGTCCATGATCAGGGTGGGATTGGCCTGTAAGATCCTGTTCTGGTCGTTCATGGGGTGTCCGCCGTCTGCTGGGATGGTGCGGCCGGAAGGCCGCTGGAGTAGGTTTTTTACCGGACCTGCGCCGCTATGGCAACCGGTGGAAGTGCACGGAAAGCGGTCGGGCCCGGCCGCCTGCGGCCACGACTCGATCTTTACCGGACCGTTGCCGGGTCCTCTTCGTCACGCCGCCTGGTCCCGACCGATGCCTGGGTGGCTCAACGCAAGGCTGCCATCAGCGGTCACTGCCCCCGTCTTCGCGGGGGAGGCCGCGGCGCCAGTGGCCGGATTTGCCGCCCCTCTTTTCCAGCAGCCGTATCGCCTGCATCGTCATGCCGCGATCGACGGCCTTGCACATGTCATAGATGGTCAGCAAGGCGATCTGCACCGCCGTCAGGGCCTCCATCTCCACGCCGGTGCGGCCGTGCGTCTCCACGGTCGCGCGGCAGCAGATGCCGGGTGGCTCGTCTGCGGGGGTGAGTTCGACCTCGACGCGGGTCAGTGCCAGGGGGTGGCAGAGCGGGATCAGGTCAGCCGTCTTCTTGGCGGCCATGATGCCGGCAATGCGCGCGATGCCCAGCACATCGCCTTTACGATGATCGCCCTGGCGTATACGCGCGAGCGTCTCGGGCTGCATGTGGATCCAGCCCTCGGCGATGGCGGTGCGCGCGGTCTCGGCCTTGTCGCCGACGTCGACCATGTGGGCCGCACCGGCGGCGTCGAAATGTGTCAATTCTGTCATGGATTGCGGGGGTTTCGGCCTGCGGCGCCGGGGCGTAGTAGACTTCCGGCATGACCCTGTAGGATGCTCAGCATAGTGACCGCATCCCAGCACTGCAAGGTTTCGTCTATGACCGTACAGATACGTTTCTTCGCCAGCCTGCGCGAACGCCTCGGTGTTGCGGATCAGGCGATCGCCGTCGCCGCGGATGCGACCGTCGCCGATGTCTGGCGACACGCCCTCGGCGATGTCGCGCCTCCCGCCAATACGCTGGTCGCCGTCAATATGGATTATGCAGATTTCAGCGCCGCCGTTCGCGATGGCGACGAGGTCGCCTTCTTCCCGCCCGTGACCGGAGGCTGAAGATGTCCGTGGAGGTGCTGACCGGGCCTTTCGATCCGTGGCGGCGTCTGCAGGAGTACCAGACAGAACGCCTGGACGCCGGCCGGTACGGCGCCACCGCCGTATTCGTCGGCACCCTGCGCGATTTCCACGCCGGTGATGCCGTGCGGGGCATGACGCTCGAACATTATCCGGGCATGACCGAGAAATATCTGGAACGGATCAGCCGCAGCGCCGCCGAGCGCTGGGGGCTGCTCGACAGCCTCATCCTGCACCGCATCGGTGAACTCGCGCCTAACGATCCCATCGTGCTCGTGGCCGTCTGGTCCGCGCACCGCAAGGAGGCCTTCGAGGCCAGCCGCTGGCTGATGGAAGAGCTGAAATCGCGCGCACCCTTCTGGAAAAAAGAGCGCCTGGACGCCGGCAGCGAGCGCTGGGTGGAGCAGAATACCCCGGGGGTGTGAGTGAGACGTGAGGCGTGAAAGGCAAAACCTTTTATGGCCACGGAAACACACGGAAGAACACGGAAGTTTAGAACGACGAGATCTCAGATAGGCTGACCGTACGGTTTGATCACTGGGCTTTTGCGCCGAAGAGACGGTTTTTACAATAACCTTTTCCGTGTTTTTCCGTGTTTTTCCGTGGCCATTGAGGGGGTTTTTTACTCCTCACTCCTCACCCCCTTACTCCTCACTGTAAAGAAAGGGGGCAGAAACAATCCCGCCCCCCCTTTCGGTTCAAAGCAGCGGCACGATCAGCAGCGCCACGATGTTGATGATCTTGATCAACGGGTTGATGGCCGGGCCGGCGGTGTCTTTGTAGGGGTCGCCGACGGTGTCGCCGGTCACCGCGGCCTTATGGGCCTCGGAGCCCTTGCCGCCGTGGTGGCCGTCCTCGATGTATTTCTTGGCATTGTCCCAGGCGCCGCCGCCGGTGGTCATGGAGATGGCCACGAAGATGCCGGTAACGATGGTGCCGAGCAGTACGCCGCCCAAGGCCACCGGACCGAGCAGCAGACCCACGACCACCGGCACCAGGACCGGCAGCAGCGAGGGCACGATCATCTCCTTGATGGCGGATCGGGTCAGCATGTCCACGGCCCTGGAGTAGTCCGGCTTCTGGGTGCCCTTCATGATGCCGGGCATTTCCTTGAACTGCCGACGTACCTCATTGACGATGCCGCCGGCGGCGCGACCGACCGCCTCCATGGCCATGGCCCCGAACAGGTAGGGGATCATGCCGCCGATGAACAGGCCGATGATGATCATGTGGTCGGATAGATCGAACGACTGCGTCTTGCCGACCGCTTCCAGCCCGTGGGTGTAGTCGGCGAACAACACCAGCGCGGCCAGACCGGCCGAGCCGATGGCGTAGCCCTTGGTCACCGCCTTGGTGGTGTTACCCACGGCGTCCAGCGGGTCGGTGATGTTGCGGATCTTCTCGTCCAGCCCCGCCATCTCGGCGATGCCGCCGGCGTTGTCGGTGATCGGGCCGTAGGCGTCCAGGGCCACGATGATGCCGGTCATGGACAGCATGGAAGTCGCCGCGATGGCGATACCGTACAGGCCGGCCAGCTCGTGGGCCCCCCAGATGGAGGCACATACGGCCAGCACCGGTGCGGCGGTGGATTTCATGGACACACCCAGACCGGCGATCACGTTGGTGCCGTGACCGGTGGTCGAGGCCTGCGCGATATGACGTACCGGCTTGTACTCGGTGGAGGTGTAGTACTCGGTGATCCACATCATGGCGGCCGTCAGGGCCAGACCGATAAGCGCGCTCCAGTACAGGTTCATGGCCGATAGCGTCGAGCCGTCGCCCAGGACCACGCCATCACCCAGCATCCAGGTGGTGACCGGGTAGAATAGGATGGCGGCCAGCACGGCGGAGACGATCACGCCGCGGTAGAGGGCATTCATGATCTTGCCGCCGTCGCGCACCTTGACGAAGAAGGTACCGATGATGGAGGCGATAATGGATACACCGCCCAGCACCAGCGGATAGATCGCGGCGGTATCGCCGGCCTCCTTCAGCATCAGGCTGCCGAGCAGCATGGTGGCAATGACGGTGACCGCATAGGTCTCGAACAGATCCGCGGCCATGCCGGCACAGTCGCCAACGTTGTCACCGACGTTGTCGGCGATCACCGCCGGGTTGCGGGGATCATCCTCGGGGATACCGGCCTCGACCTTGCCCACCAGGTCGGCGCCGACATCCGCGCCCTTGGTGAAGATGCCGCCACCGAGACGCGCGAAGATGGAGATCAGCGAGCCGCCGAAGGCCAGGCCGATCAGCGGGTGCAACGGGTCTTCGACACCCATCTGCAGCAGCACACCGTAGTAGCCCGCCACACCGAGCAGGCCCAGACCGACCACCAGCATGCCGGTGATGGCGCCGCCGCGGAAGGCGACCTGCATGGCGGCGTCCAAGCCACTGTTGGCGGCCTCGGCGGTGCGCACGTTGGCACGCACCGAGACGTTCATGCCGATGTAGCCGGCCAGGCCGGAGAACACGGCGCCAATGGCGAAGCCAATGGCTGTCGGCCAGTTGATGAAGATACCGATCAGTACCAACAAGATGATGCCGGCCACGCCGATGGTGGTGTACTGACGATTGAGATATGCCTGCGCACCTTCCTGTATGGCCGCGGCGATCTCCTGCATGCGGGCGTTGCCGGCCGGTTTGGCCAGGATCCAGCTCACCGACAGCGCGCCATAGACAATGGCGCCCATCGCACAGAGCAGTGCGAAAATAAGCCCAGCAGACATGAAAATTCCTCCTATTGGTGGTGGGTGCGCATTATTGGTATGCGAATGCCAGTCGACCTTGACCCGGGTCAAAGGGCCTTGAGCCGCCAAGAAAGACTAAAAGCCGTTGGAACCGCCAAGGCGCCAAGAACGCCAAGAAAGACTAAAAGTCATTTGAACCGCCAAGAGCGCCAAGAAAGGCTAAAAGCCATTTAAACCGCCAAGGCGCCAAGACGCCAAGAGAGATTGATCAAAAAACAAAACTGTTCTTGCATTACTCCCTCTTGGCGTCTTGGCGCCTTGGCGGTTCCAACATGGTTTTCTCAGCGCCTTGGCGGTTCAATAACAAAACACAAAGGGGGCATACTGGCCCCTTTGAGTTGTACCGCTTACTTCAGTTTGAACTCCGGCAGCTTCTTCGGCACCGCGATATTCTTCAGGCGGACGTACTGCGGCAGGCCGTCTTTGTAGGGCGGGTAGTCTTCGCCCTTGATCAGCGGCAGCATGTAGGTGCGGCACTTCTCGGTGATGCCGAAGCCATCCTTGGTGATGAAGTCCTTGGGCATCATCTTTTCGACGTTGGCGACCTTGGACAGCGGGGCCATGCCGACCTTCCACCTGAAGGGTTTATTGGAGATACGTTCCACGGTCGGCATCACCGAGTTGTGGCCCTTGAGGGCGAACTCGACCGCGGCCTTGCCCATGGCGTAGGCCATGTCGACATCGGTCTTCGAGGCGATATGGCGCGCGGCGCGTTGCAGGTAGTCCGCCACGGCCCAGTGATACTTCAGACCCAGGCCGTCTCTGATGATGGCGGCCACCACCGGCGCGACACCGCCGAGCTGCGCATGGCCGAAGGCATCGCGCAGACCCTGGTCGGCGAGGAACTTGCCGTCCGGGCCCTGCACGCCTTCCGAGACCACGATGCTGCAGTAGCCGAACTTCTTCACCAGGCCGTCGACCTTCTTCAGAAACTTGTCGCGGTCGAAGGTGATTTCCGGGAACAGCACCACGATCGGGATCTCGGTGTCCGGCGTGGAGGCCAGTGCGCCGGCGGCCGCGATCCAGCCGGCGTGGCGGCCCATCACCTCGAGAATGAATACCTTGGTCGAGGTCTTGGCCATCGAGGCCACGTCGAAGCTTGCCTCGCGGGTGGAGATGGCGATGTATTTCGCAACCGAGCCGAAGCCCGGGGAGTTGTCGGTGATGGGCAGATCGTTATCGACGGTCTTCGGCACATGGATGGCCTGCACCGGATAGCCCATCTTTTCGGATAGCTGCGAGATCTTGAAACAGGTATCGGCCGAGTCGCCGCCACCGTTGTAAAAGAAATAGCCGATGTCATGCGCCTTGAAGACTTCGATCAGGCGTTCGTATTCGGGGAGGTTCTCCTCCAGGCTCTTGAGCTTGTAGCGGCAGGAACCGAAGGCGCCCGAGGGTGTGTGGCGCAGTGCCCGGATGGAGGTGGCGGATTCCTTGCCGGTATCGATGAGATCCTCGGTCAGCGCGCCGATGATACCGTTGCGGCCGGCGTAGACCTTGCCCATCCTGTCCTTGTGTTTGCGCGCCGTCTCGATCACGCCGCAGGCGCTGGCGTTGATCACTGCGGTCACGCCGCCGGACTGGGCATAGAAGGCGTTGCGCTTGGGCGCTTTCTTGCTGGCCATGATTCAGGTACTCCCCGTGCTGTTTCAGTTGATCGTAATCTCAATAATGGCCACGGAACCACACGAAATGCAAAAGACACCACGGCTTCCTTCACTGTGGTTCCGTGGCCATTTGACGAAAAGGATCTTCACACTCCTTCCCGCTGCCTGGCCAGGTAGTCCCCCTGCACCTGCAGCCCTGTCACCACGCGCCCGGCGGGATTATCGTATTCCTCGATGCCGGTGCTGTACATCTGCTGGACGCGCTAGCAGAACTGGCAGCGGTAGCGCTCGGCGCCGGTCTTCACCGCCAGGAAGTGACAGTCGTCGAACGTCCAGTACAAGGTCGCATCCGTAGCGCTCGCGCAGCGCCGGCTTGACAGTCCGGGGTTCGGATTCGTTGCAGTCGGAGGTGCTGTGCATGGTCGTGGGCGGCAGGAGTTCATCGGGCAGGTGTACGGTGCACTCTCCGGCGCGCGGCGCCATCGTCGGGGCCCGCCAGCGTGCCCGCGCGGGAGCAGCCCCGGACCAGGTTTTTCCATGCGCTTCGTTGACTTAAACCTGTGGCACGGGGTAGCTTAAACGCACGCAACGGCCGGGGCCATCTAAAAAAATGTATACGCCCATGGAAAATACTTAAGTTTGCGGGGGAAACGGCATTTATCCACCAGGGGAGTTGATCAGCCTTATGAGAATCGTATTACTCGGAGCACCTGGTTCCGGCAAGGGGACCCAGGGAAAATTGTTGGAAGAGCGCTACAAGACCCCGCAGATCTCCACTGGTGATCTGTTGCGTGCGGCGGTGGCGGCCGGTACGCCGCTGGGTCGCCTGGCCAAGGCCGCCATGGATGCCGGACAGTTGGTCTCCGACGAGGTCGTGCTGGGCATGATCCGCGAGCGCCTGGCGGAGCGCGATACCCACAATGGCTTCATCCTGGACGGTTTTCCACGCAACATCCCGCAGGCGCAGGCACTCGACCAATTGCTCACCGAGATCGGCAAGCCGCTGGAGCTGACCCTGCTCATCGATGTCGATTTCGACGCCCTGATACAGCGCCTTACCGGTCGCCGCACCTGCGGTTCCTGTGGCTGGGCCTGCAACGTCTACCTGTCTCCGCCGCGCGTCGACGGCATCTGTGACCAGTGTGGCGGCAATCTGCACCACCGGGCCGACGACAATGAAGAGACCATCGGCAACCGCCTGCGCGTCTACGAGACCCAGACTGCCCCACTGGTCGATTACTATCGTGGTCAGGACAAACTGCGCAGCGTACAGGGTGTCGGGGACATCGATGCGATCTTCACGGCCGTGACCAAGATCGTCGATGGCATCGCCACCCGCGAGCCGGTGCGCCAACCCAAGATGGTGCGCAAGTCCGCCGCCAAGGCCATCGCCGCGCAGCGCGTCGCCAGTCTCCAGGCCCGGGCAGAGAAGAAATTGCAGGAAAAGAAGTCCGCGGGCACCCGGGCCGCAACGAAGCCGGCGGTGAAGGCCGCAGCCAACCCCAAGGCAGCGTCTGCCGGGCAGGCCGCCAAGAAGTCGGCGACCAGCTCGGCGCAACGGCCGGCGAAGAAGGCCGTGACCGCGGCGGCGGCCAACACGAAGGGCGCCAGGAAGGCGGTGGCCAAGGGCGTGGCGACCAGGAAAGTGGCGGCAAAAAAGGCCGTGGTGAAGAAGAAATCCGTTGCCAGGAAGGCCGCTACCAAGAAGGCCGTTGCGAAGAAACCTGTTGCGAAGAAGTCCGCGACCAAGAGGGCACCGCTGAAGAAGGTTGCCGCCAGCAAGACTGCGACGAAAAAGGCCCCGGCGAAGAAATCCGCGACAAAGAAGGCGGTGGCGAAGCAGAAGGTCGTTGCCAGGAAGACCCCCGCGAAAAAGTCGGCGGCAAAGAAGGTCGCGGTGAAGAAGAAGCCCGCCGTCCGCAAGGCACCGGCGAAGAAGCCCACCACGAAAAAGGGCTCGGCGAGGCGCAGATAACCCGGCGCCCGGGGCGCCCGAAGCGCCTGGCCACCGCGCCCGCAGCCATGGGTCGAGCGGGGATGCCACGGCTGCAGGGCCGGGCCGGATCAGGCCGGACAGGCCCTTACCCCCCGGAACGCCGGCCCTTGCCTACCGCCCGCCGGTCCACCCAGCGGTCGATGGCCCCCCAGAAGCGCTCCGCCAGGCGTGTGCTCCAGGGGCGCGTGCGCCACCAGTGGTAATCGATCTCCTCGCTGTCCTGGAAATTGCGCTGGAACAGCGCCGCCGTCACTTCGGCGAACTCCACGTCGTCGATCTCCTGATTCGCCTCCAGGTTCCAGCGGAGGTTCCAACGGTCCTGATTGCTCGAACCGATCGATGCCCAGTCGTCGACCAGGGCGGCCTTGCTGTGCTGGAACCGGGGTGCGTATTCGTAGATACGCACCCCGGCGCGCAACAAGCGGCTGTAGAAGCGCCGTCCGGCACGCCGTACCGGGGGGACGTCGGTGTGCCGGCCGGGCAGCAGCAGCCGCACGTCGATGCCGCGGCGGGCGGCGCGTACCAGGCGGCGGCGCAGCTTCCGGGACGGGACGAAGTAGGCCGTCGCCAGCCACGCGCGCCGCCGGCTGCGATCGAGCTGCAGCAGCAGACCGCGCCGCACCTCGGCGCGGCCCTTGTTGTCCGCCAGACTGACGCGGCCGACCTGCGGCCCGGCCGCGGCATCGACCTCCCGGGCCGCCACCGGCATGGCTGCCCAGCGCCGCCAGTTGAGCGCGAACACGCGTTGCCAGTCGCCGACCAGCGGCCCGCGGATCTCGACCATCAGATCGTGCCAGTGGAGCGCACCACGGCTGGCCGCATCAAAATCGTCGGTCAGTCCCGCGCCGCCAACGAAGGCGCAGACGTCGTCGACGACCAGTAACTTGCGATGATCACGCAGCAGATTGTGGCGCAGCCTGCTGATGACGAGCGGATTGTAGAATGCCAGTTCGCAGCCGGCCCGGGTCAGTGCCGCGCGATCGACGGTCGCCAGGCCGTACGCGCCGAAGTCGTCGAACAGCAGACAGACACGTACGCCGCGCCGGGCCGCGGTCGTCAGTGCGTCGACGAAGCGCGCCATCACCGCGCCCGAGGCGACCAGGTACATCTCCAGCAGTACCTGCCGGCGCGCCGCGGCAATGGCCTCCAGCATGGCGGGAAAGAAGGCCTCGCCGTCGACCAGCAGCCGGAAGCGGTTGCCGTGGCGCCAGGGGAAGTATGTCGCTGCAGGGCGGGTTCTCACAGTCGCGACGCTAACGAAGTACCGCGTCGTGGGCAAGCGTCGCGTGGAGGGGCGCGTGTCGGTGCAGGACAAACCCGCTATCATGCGGCCACGTACGGCATCATCCGACCATTGGCGAGGCGCGGCTGCGACGTGTTGTGGAAACTGCTGGACATCTGCCTGCTGCGGGCCGGGCCCCAGGACCTGCCGGCCTCGCGGCGGTTCCTGACCTTGACGCTGGCCGGCTATATGGTCGTCAACGTGCTGGTGTCACGGCTCAGCCTGGGCCTGCGCGAGGCCGCGGTGGTGAGCCTGCTGGATACCCTGCTGCTGGCGGCCTTCGCCCAGGTCGTGTTGCGCGTCGCCGCCAGGCCGGAACGCTTCCTGCAGACGCTGGCGGCGCTGGCGGGCACCGGTCAGCTGCTCGGTCTGCTGGCCCTGCCCCTGGTCGCCGGCCTGCTCAAGGCGCAGGCGGCCGGTCAGGCGGCCGCGGGCCTGGCCCTGATCTGGCTGGGCGTGCTGATCTGGAGCCTCCTGGTGCTCGGCCACATCCTGCGACATGCACTGGCGGTGCGATTCGTGACCGGGGTCGGCATCGGCGTACTCTACAATCTCGTGTCGATCATGATCATGCGTTCGGTATTCCCGGGCGGGGGCTGACAATCCAAAAAAAGCCAGCCACGGAAGCACTGCGCAGGGTGCGTTGAGGCGCAGCCTGACGCACCGGGGTTCCGTGTCACCCCCGATGCGTCGCTGCGCCGACGCACCCTACGCGGCTACGCGGTGCTTCCGTGGCGGCTGCGGGTTCTGATTTCAAAGGGTACGACATGCACATTCACATCCTCGGTATCTGCGGGACCTTCATGGGCGGCGTCGCCCTGCTGGCGCGTGCGGCGGGCCATACGGTGTCGGGTTCGGACATGAACGTCTACCCGCCCATGAGCACGCAACTCGAGGCGGCCGGTATCGTGCTGCAGGAGGGCTATCACCCCGAACATCTGCAGCCGGCGCCCGACCAGGTCGTGGTCGGCAATGCGCTGTCGCGCGGCAACCCGGCGGTCGAATACATGCTCGATCAGGGGCTGGCCTACACCTCCGGTCCGCAATGGCTGGCCGAGGAGGTGCTCGCCGGCCGCTGGGTCCTGGCCGTTGCCGGCACCCACGGCAAGACCACGACCAGCGCCATGCTGGCGTGGATCCTGGATTACGCGGGCCTGCAACCGGGCTTCCTGATCGGCGGCGTGCCCACCAATTTCGGCGTGTCCGCACGCCTCGGTGAGGGGCCGTTCTTCGTCGTCGAGGCCGACGAATACGATACCGCGTTCTTCGACAAGCGCTCCAAGTTCGTCCACTACCGGCCGCGCACCGCCATCCTCAACAATCTGGAGTTCGACCACGCCGATATCTTCCCGGATGTCGCGGCCATCCAGAGACAGTTCCACCACCTGGTGCGCAGCGTGCCGGGCACGGGCCTGATCGTCAGCAAGGCGGAGGATGCCCACCTCGCCGAGGTACTGGACATGGGCTGCTGGACGCCGGTCGAGCAGGTCTCCGCCACCGGGGCACCCGGCGTACCGGGGGCCCTCTGGCAGGCCGGCAGCCGCAGCGCCGACGGCAGCCGCTTCGAGGTCATCCTGGGCGGTGTATCGCAGGGCGAGGTGCGCTGGGACCAGCTTGGCGACCACAACCTGCACAACGCCCTGGCCGCCATCGCCGCCGCCCGCCATGCCGGCGTGCCGGTCGCGCAGGCCATCGCCGCGCTCGGTGAGTTCCGCGGGGTCAGGCGTCGCATGGAGGTGCGCGGCGTGGTCCGCGGCGCGACCGTGTATGACGACTTCGCCCACCATCCGACGGCGATCGAGACCACACTCGCCGGCTTGCGCGCCCGGGCCGGCGCGGCGCGTATCCTGGCGGTGCTGGAGCCGCGTTCCAACAGCATGCGCCTGGGCGTGCACCGCGCCGCGCTCGCCCCGGCACTGGCAGCGGCCGACCGTGTCTGGCTGTACGAGCCGCCGGGCCTGGGCTGGGACCTCGCCGACATCGCCCAGGCCGCAGTACCGCCCACGGATGTGCTCGGTGACATCGACGCCCTCGTCGCCGCCATCACCGCCGAGGCGCGACCGGGCGACCACATCGTCATCATGAGCAACGGCGGCTTCGGCGGGATCCACGGCAAGCTGCTGGCGGCGCTGGGCGGGTGAGGGGGCGTGAGGCGTGAGGCGTGAGGCGTAAAACCCTTGTTGGCCACGGAAACACACGGAAGGACACGGAAAAATGCTATTGCAAAACCCGTTCGAGGTCAGCGGGTAAAAACGTGACAGTTGTGGACGCGACCTCTGGGAGCCTTGCACAGAACCCTGGTCATGGAGGGCCATACTGCGGGTCTCGCACCTTGGCCCCCGAGACACGGTGCCGCGGCGTCGCGACGCGCCAAACGTAGTGACCCGTGCAGCAGGCAGGATCTCGATGCATATCAAGGCACAAGCCCTCATAAGCACGCGGAACAACCGGTAGAATGTAATCGGCAACCCTCCCCAGTGATCGCTCGGTTTGAGCACTGGGCTTTTACAGTAGCATTTTTCCGTGTTTTTCCGTGTGTTTCCGTGGCCAACAAGGGTTTTACGCCTCACACCTCACGCCTAACGCCTCCCCTTTGAACACCAACATCAACCGCTGTACGCTGGGCCGGCCATGACCACACCCAATCGACGACCCATCGCACTGGCCATCACCGGGGCCTCCGGGGTGCAGTACGCCCTGCGGCTGTTGCAGTGCCTGATCGAGGCGGGCGAGCCGGTGTGGCTGATGCTGTCGGAGCCGGGGCAGATCGTCGTCGGCATGGAGACCGAGGTAAAACTGCCGGGACGCCCCGCCGAGATCCAGCGGTTTCTCGGTGAGCGCTACGGGGCACGCCCCGAGCAGCTGCGCGTGTTCGGTCAGAAGGAGTGGACGGCGCCGCTGGCGAGCGGCTCCAGTGCGCCGCGCGCCCTGGTGGTCTGCCCCTGCACCATGGGGACCCTGGGCAGCATCGCCGCGGGCATCAGTGACAACCTCATCCTGCGCGCGGCCGACGTGGTCCTGAAGGAGGGCCGCAAGCTCATCCTGGTGCCGCGCGAGACCCCCTTCTCCGCAATCCATCTCGAGAACATGCTCAAGCTCGCGCGTCTCGGCGCGGTGCTGCTGCCACCCAATCCGGGGTTCTACCACCGCCCGCAGTCGCTCGACGACATCGTGGACTTCGTCGTCGCCCGGATTCTCGACCAGCTCGACATCCCGCACACGCTGGTGCAGCGCTGGGGTGAGTGAGGAGTGAGGCGTGAGGCGTGAGGCGTACAAGACAAAAAACCTTATTGGCCACGGAAACACACGGAACAACACGGAAAAATACTACTGTAAAAGCCCAGTGCTCAAACCGGGCGGTCGCTGGGCGGGGGTTATCGATTGAATTCTGCCGGTTGTTCCGCGTGCTTATGAGGGCTTGTGCCTTGATATGCATCGAGATCCTGCCTGCTGCACGGGTCACTACGTTTGGCGCGTCGCGACGCCGCGGCACCGTGTCTCGGGGGCCAAGGTGCGAAACCTGCAGTATGGCCTCCCATGACCAGGGCTCTATGCCAGGCCAGAGGTCGCGTCCATAGCCGCCACGTTTTACCAGCTGGTCCCGAACGGGTTTTGCAATAGCATTTTTCCGTGTTGTTCCGTGTGCTTCCGTGGCCAAGCGGGGTTTAAATAAGTGCATTCCCTCTAGGGTGCTGTCGCCTTGATCGCACCTGCACCCTCCGTAGGTTCCATGCCCAGGGTCTTTGCTCGTGGCCCGTCACCAGGGGCACGCGGGCAATCCCGCACCAGCAGCACCTCCAGTGCTTTGCCGTTGCGGTGGCGCTGTGCAACCTCACAGCGTTCCGCCAGATCGGTTGTTGCCCGGGCCAGCGCCGCGGCGGTATCGGGGCCGGTCACGAGATAGCTGAAGACGTACAGCCGGTGATGCAGCTGCAGTTCGGTCGCGCTACCGATCCACAGGGGTGTGGTCCCGTCCAGGCGCCAGGTGGTCGGCCATAGGCGCAGCACAAACAGGTGGCCATCGGCCGTGGCACGCACCAACCGCAGCTCGTCGTGAAGCCCGTCGTGCACCTGTGGCAGCACCGGCAGGGCGGCCGGCTCCGGGTTCGGCACCAGCCACTGCAATGCGCCGGTCGCCGACAGGGCCGGCGGGCGGTGCCAGCCGGCGGGGGCGAGCGCGTCGGCCAGTGCGCCGGGGTCGCCGGCGTACTGGATGTTGAGGGGTTGACGGTCGTGGGTGCGGAAGTCGTGCCGCTGGGCCGGCAGCGTCTGCCAGGTCTGCTCCCACCAGGCCGGGGCGGCGCGGGTGACGGTCTCCGGCGGCGGCGCGTAGCGCGTGAGCTGGGCGTCGAAGTCCTGCCGGGTGTGCCAGGCCGTCAGCGTGGCGAGCGCCGCCAACGTCACGGCGGCCAGACTCGGCCAGCGCAGCGGGTGCGCCGGGTGGCGCCGGTAGGCGATACCGAACAGGGCGAGGCAGGCGAGCCCCAGTACCAGCCCACCGAGCGCGTCCGAGAGCCAATGGGCGCCCAGATACAGACGCGAAAATCCGATCGGGATGACCAGCAGGGCAGCGGTCGTGTAGGGCAGCCAGCGCCGTTGCAACGGCAGTTCGCGCGCGATCAGCACCGCCAGGAACCCGTAGACTGCCACGCTGAGGCTGGTGTGGCCGCTGGGGAAGCTGAAGGCGCTGATGCCATCGTACAGGTCGAGCGGGCGTGGTGCGGCGACGCTGATCTTCAACAGGCGCGTCAGGATCAGGGTCGAGGCGACCGCCGCCAGCCAGTGCAACGCGGCCCCGTAGCTGCGCCGCAGCAGCAGCCAGGTGCCGCCGGCCAGCAACACGCCGGCCAGCACGACCGTGTCGCCGAGGCCGGTGACGAAGATCATCGCCTGATCGGCGAGTGGCGTACGCAGGTTGTTCAGGGCCTCGAACAGATACAGGTCCAGCCCGCTCAGCCAGCCGCCGAACAGCCAGGTTGTGACGACGCTGGCGAGCGCCAGCAGCACGACCAGCGCGGCCAGCCCACGGGCCTCGCCACGGTCGGGTTCCAGCACCGCGGCGACCAGCGGTTCCGCCCAGCGGCGCCGGCGGCTCCAGTCCAGGGTGCGGGTGAGCAGAAAGCCGGCGCGCGGCTGCAGGAAACGCAGGATACGGCGCACCAGCCACAGCCCGAACCAGATCACCGCCACCAGCACCAGCGCCAGGGTCGCCAGCCGGCCCGCGACCTCGGCGGCCAGCCCCAGAGAGGCGCCGAAGACCACGCCGGGCAGGATATAGGCCGGCGCCCAGAGCAGGGCGGAGAGGATATTCACGGTGAAGAAGCGCTGCGGCGGCATGTCGAGCATGCCCGCCACCGCCGGCAGGATCGGCCGCACCGGGCCGATGAAGCGCGCCAGGACGACGCTCTTGCCGCCGTGGCGGTGGAAGAAGTCCACGCCACGATTCATCAGCGCCGGATAACGCCGGAACGGCCAGATCACGCGCAGGCGCTGATGGAAGTGGCGGCCCAGCCAGAAGCTCGCACCGTCGCCGACCACCGCGCCGGCGGCGGCCCACAACAGCGTCGGCCAGAGCTCCAGCGCACCGGCCGCCACCAGTGCGCCGACACCGAACATGATCGCCACCCCCGGCAGGAACAGCCCGACGATGGTCAACGATTCGCCCACCGAGACCAGGAACACCCCGAGATACGCCCAGTGCGGATTCTGTTGAATCCAGGCGAGCAGGGCGTTGAAGAAGTCCGCGAGCATGGCCGGTGATTATACGCTCGCGACGGTCGCGCCAAAGAAAGTCAACATCTCGTTAGCCCTGATGGCGCGTACGTAAACCCTGCTTGGCCACGGAAACACACGGAAGAACACGGAAGGAATTCAAAAAAATTCACTAAGGAATCTCTGATTAATTCGTCGTACCGTCATTGCGAGCGAAGCGCGGCAATCTCCTTTGACGGCAGATCAGCACCTTGGAGATTGCCGCGCTTCGCTCGTAATGACGGGTTAATCAGAGGTTCCCTAAGCAGACCCAGAATCAGCGCCCGCGATTTGGGTTCCGGGCTTTATACAGTGAGCTTTTTTCCGTGTTCTTCCGTGTGTTTCCGTGGCAAATGGTGTTCCCCAAGCGGTTTTCGTGGACTACCTGGCCATCGACAACCTGTCAAAGCGCCGCGAAGCACTTCTCCGCCGCGATGAAGGTCGCTTCCAGGGCGTCGCGGTCGTGGGCGGCCGAGACGAAGCCCGCCTCGTAGGCCGAGGGGGCGAGATACACGCCGTGGTTGAGCATCGCATGGAAGAACAGCCGGAAGCGGTCGAGGTTGCACTGGCCGACGTCGTAGAAGTTGTTGACCTCTTTCGCGTCGGTGAAGAACAGCCCGAACATGCCGCCGACACGGTTGCAGGCGAGCGGGATACCGGCGTTGCGCGCCCGCTCCAGGAGGCCGTCGGTGAGTTGCGCACAGGTCGCGCTCAGTTGCTCGAAAAAGCCCGGGGCCTGGATCTTCGCCAGGGTCGCCAGGCCGGCGGCCATCGCCACCGGATTACCCGACAGCGTGCCGGCCTGGTACACCGGACCCAGCGGCGCGATTCTCTCCATGATCGCGCGCCGGCCACCGAAGGCACCGACCGGCAGGCCGCCGCCGACCACCTTGCCGAGCGTGGTGAGATCGGGCGTGACGCCGTAGTGCGCCTGCGCACCGCCGAGCGCGACGCGGAAGCCGGTCATCACCTCGTCGAAGATCAGTACGCTGCCGTACTCGGTGCAGATATCGCGCAGGCCTTCCAGGAAGCCGGGCAGCGGCGGCACACAGTTCATATTGCCGGCGACCGGCTCGACGATCACGGCGGCGATCTGGCCGCCGACATGGCCGAACACCTCGCGCACCTGATCGAGGTTGTTGTATTCCAGCGTGAGGGTGTGTTCGGCCAGCGCCACCGGTACGCCCGGCGAAGTCGGTACCCCCAGCGTCAGCGCACCCGAGCCGGCCTTCACCAGCAGCGAATCGGAATGCCCGTGATAGCAGCCCTCGAACTTGACGATCTTGTCGCGCCCGGTGTAGCCGCGTGCCAGCCGGATGGCGCT
Source organism: Gammaproteobacteria bacterium (assembly GCA_019911805.1). NCBI lineage: Bacteria > Pseudomonadati > Pseudomonadota > Gammaproteobacteria > Gammaproteobacteria bacterium. The sequence continues at coordinate 2,957 of JAIOJV010000107.1, read as the reverse complement.
CATGGTCGCCTCGGTACCGGAACTGACCATGCGCACCAGGTCCATCGACGGCACCAACTGGCAGAGCAGATCGGCCATGCGCGTCTCGATCGCGGTCGGCGCGCCGAACCCCAGGCCATCGGCGGCAGTCTCCTGCACTGCGCGGATCACGTCCGGATCGGCATGACCGAGGATCATCGGCCCCCAGGAGCCGACGTAGTCGACGTAGCGCTTACCATCGGCATCGTAGACATAGGCGCCCTGGCCGCGGGCCAGGAACACCGGCTCACCACCGACCCCTTTGAACGCGCGCACCGGCGAATTCACACCCCCGGGGATATGCCGCTGAGCGGCCTTGAACAACTCATGCGATCTGCTCATGCCTGTCCTGTCCTGAACGAAGAATTACGTGAACCGCCAAGGCGCCGGGGAATTTGGGAACCGCCAAGACGCCAAGGCCGCCAAGAAAACCCGGGGGAACCGCCAAGACGCCAAGACGCCAAGAAACCCGGGTGGAAACCGCCAAGGCGCCAAGACGCCAAGAATGATTACGGGAAAACAAAACAGATTTTTCATCGATTATCTTCTTGGCGCCTTGGCGCCTTGGCGTCTTGGCGGTTTTCCCTAAGCCTTCTTGGCGTCTTGGCGCCTTGGCGGTTAAAAAATCTTGGCGTTCTTGGCGGTTCCCCCGGGTTTTCTTGGCCCCTTGGCGGTTCACGAAGAAAACAAATCCGCGAAACGCCGCGCCGCCGCTTCGACATCCGGCTGGCCGAAGACGCCGTGGATGACGGCGAGCAGGTCGGCGCCGGCGGCGATCAGCCGCGCGCCATTGTCGGGCGTGATCCCGCCGATGGCAACCAGGGGCAGGTCCAGCGCGGCGCGGGCCTCGGTCAGGCATTCCACCGGCGCGGCGACCGCCTGCGGTTTGGTGCGCGAGGGGAAGAAGCGTCCGAAGGCGACATAATCCGCGCCGCCGGCGGCCGCCTGCCGGGCCCGCTCGAGGTCGTCGTAGCAGGAGACGCCGATGATCGCCTGGGCGCCGAGCCGGGCGCGGGCCGTGGCGATATCGGGGTCGTGACGGCCGAGATGCACGCCATGGGCAGCGACGACGGCGGCGAGTTCGACGTCGTCATTGATGAGCAGCAGGGCATCCGCATCTTCGCACAGCATCCGCAGCGCCCGCGCCGCGCGCAGACGCTGCGGGTGGTCGCTGTGCTTGTCGCGGTACTGGATGACGCGCGCCCCGCCGCGCAGCGCCGCGCCCACGGCCGCGAGCAGCCGGTCGTCGGGGGTGAGTTGGGTGTCGGTGATGGCGTACAGACCGCGCATGTCTTTCCGTGGCGAGCGCTCTTAACGCTGGCCGTTGTTCGCCGGCTTCGTGGCCATGATGGACCTGGGGTTCAGTCCTCTCTCGCCTGCGCCCAGAACAGGCGGTTCGGGATCGGCTGGCCCATACCCGCGCGGTAGCCGTGGGCGAGGGCCTCCCAGGTATATTCCTGCGCCTCGTGGATGGCCGAGAACGGCTCCAGACCCTGGGCGAGCAGACCGGCGATACTTGCCGCCAGGGTGCAGCCCGAGCCATGAAAGCTGCCGGGCAGGCGTTCCCAGGTGTAGGTCTCCAGTACGCGGTGGTTGCCGTAGAGCGTATTCACCACATGCACAGTATTTTCGTGGGTGCCGGTGATCAGCACGAATTCGCAGCCCCGGTCGAGCAGCGCCATGGCGCAGGCATCCAGGTTGTCGGCCTCGGGAGCGAGGCTGCGCGCCTCCAGGCTGTTGGGTGTGAAGACGGTGGTGTTGGGCAGCAGCAGACTGCTGAGGGCCTCGATCAGTTCGTCATCGACCAGCACGGTGCCGCCGCCGGAGGCAAGCACCGGGTCGAGCACCACCGGGATGTCCGGATAGTCGTGCAGCAGCGAGTGGATCGCCTCGACCGCCTCGACGCTGCCGAGCAGACCGATCTTGATGGCGGCCACTGGCATGTCCTCGAGCACGGCGCGCGCCTGTTCCATGATCAGCGTGCCGTCCAGCGGCGCATAGCTCTTGATGTCCTGGGTGTCCTGCACCGTGACGGTGGTGATCACCGGGGCACAGTGGCAGCCGTGACTGGCCAGCGCCTCGATGTCGGCCTGGATGCCCGCGCCACCACTGGGATCACTGCCCGACAACGCCAGGACGACAGGGACGTGGCTGAGCGGATCTTGCATGGGGTACGTTCCCGGGGGCGACTGTGGTCAGGCGATTGTAGCATCGGGGGGGCGGAGTGAGGCGTGAGGCGTGAGGTGTGAGGCGTAAAAGACAAAAACCTTTATTGGCCACGGAAACACACGGAACGACACGGAAAAAGTACTACTGTAAAAGCCCAGCTTGTGAGCAAGTGGGTTGATTGCGGGGTTTTTACAGTAGGTATTTTTCCGTGTTGTTTCATGTGCTCCCGTAGCAGGCCCTCGGCTCGCTCCGCGCCTGCGAGGGATCGGGCGTGTAGGGTGCGTCGGCGCCAGCGACGCACCGTGGCGTGGAGCCCGGTGCGTCAGGCTGCGCCTCGACGCACCCTACCGGTCTGCCGAGATCACGGGGTCTGACTCCATTGATCCGCGACAGAATTCAATCGACTAACCCCACCCAGTGATCGCTCGGTTTGAGCATTGGTCTTTTACATCACTATTTTTCCGTGTCGTTCCGTGTGTTTCCGTGGCCAATAAAGGTTTTTCGCCTCACGCCTCACGCCTCACTCCGTCCCCCCTGTTGTACAATGCCCTCGGGGTTCCCGGGAGGCAGGCATGAGTGCCACGCTCTACAAGGCCTATATGTGCGTCATTTGCGGGTTCGTCTACGACGAGGCCAAGGGTCTGCCCGGGGAGGGTTTTCCGCCCGGGACGCGCTGGGAGGACATCCCTCCGAACTGGGTCTGCCCGGACTGCGGCGCGGGCAAGGATGAATTCGAGATGGTGGAGATTTGAGGGGGGCGGGGGTCGGGA
>JAIOJV010000106.1 GCA_019911805.1 Gammaproteobacteria bacterium | reverse complement strand
GTGGGGCCTCGGGTGGGCTGGTCGGGGGAATCTCGGGGTCGCCTGCATAAATACGTGCCGCCATGCTCGTGTCCTCCCTTCGGTATCCGGTTGCTGCCTCCAATAGTAGTCCGTATTCTTTCGGCCACTACGGATTACCCGTGCCCTCGGTGCGTGTACGACATACCTGCTCCCATGCGCTTCACCTTCACACCCATCGGCATCGTCCATTCGCCCTTCAAGGAGAAGTTCGGCGTGCCACGCCAGCCGGGCATCGCCACGGCGGCGCAGGCGAGGTTGGAGCTGCTGCCGCCCTACGACCGTGACGAGGCGCTGGAGGGTCTGGCCGGGTTCTCGCACGTGTGGCTGCTGTTCGCGTTCCACGCGACGGCCGCGCAGGGCTGGCAGCCGACGGTGCGACCACCGCGCCTGGGCGGCAACATCCGCGTCGGGGTGTTCGCCAGCCGTTCGATGTTCCGTCCCAATCCCATCGGGCTGTCGGTGGTGGAACTGGCCGGCTATGGCCGCGAGGATGGCCGGCTGGTACTGCATCTACGCGGCGCCGATCTGGTCGACGGTACGCCGGTGCTGGATATAAAACCTTACGTACCCTACGCCGACAGTATCCCGACAGCACGCGGCGGTTTCGCCGCCGGCGCGCCTGAGCCACGGCTGCACGTGCACTTCACACCAGCGGCAGAGGCACAGCTGCGCACGCGTGAGGCCACGCAGCCCCGGCTGCGCCGGTTGATCGAGCAGGTACTCGGTGCCGACCCGCGCCCGGCCTACCGCGAGGACGAACCACCGGGACGCGTATACGGCATGCGCCTGCTGGATTTCGATCTGCGCTGGCGCGTGGAGGGCGATATCACGCAGGTAGTGGAACTCCGCGGCGACCTGCCCTGACCGCACTCGCGCGCCGTCCGCCTATACTTGGCGTGTCGCCTCGACACCCGGAGGTCACGAGTACCAGGGGAAACGACATGAGTCTGATGAAGGATGGCAAGCTGCTCGACGCCTGGCTCGACGCCGAGACGAAGGACGGCGAATTCGAACGCATGGAGTCCCAGTTCCGCAACTGGGTCACACCCGACGGCAGCGCCGGCCCGACGGGCGAGGGCGGGTTCGAGGCCGCGGCGGGCCGCTATCACCTGTACGTCTCCTACGCCTGTCCGTGGGCGCATCGCACGCTGATCTTCCGCAGACTGAAGAAACTCGAAGACGCGATCTCGGTATCCGTGGTGCATCCGTACATGGGCCCGGAGGGCTGGCACTTCGGTGATTTCCCCGGTGCCGGCCCGGACCCGGTGACCGGCTACGACACATTGCATCAAGTGTATACGCGGGCGGACCCGCAGTACACCGGCCTGGTCACGGTGCCGGTACTGTGGGACAAGCACCGCCACACCATCGTCAACAATGAATCCTCGGAAATCATCCGTATGCTCAACAGCGCCTTCGATGCCTGGGGCGACGCGAGTGCGGATTTTTATCCCGTGGAGCTGCGCAGCGAGATCGATACTGTCAACGCGGTGGTCTACGCACACGTCAACAACGGCGTATACCGTACCGGCTTCGCCACCACCCAGGACGCCTACGAGCGCAACTTCACCCGCCTGTTCGAGACACTGGACGAACTGGAGGCACGCCTGGGCCAGCAACGCTATCTCGCCGGGACGCGCATCACCGAGGCCGACTGGCGGCTGTTCACTACCCTGATCCGCTTCGATGCCGTGTACGTCGGCCATTTCAAGTGTAACCTCCGCCGCATCCACGACTATCCCAACCTGTACCAGTTCATGCTGGAACTCTACCAGTGGCCGGGTATCGCCGAGACCGTCCGATTCGACCACATCAAGCACCACTACTACCGCAGCCACCCCGAACTCAATCCCCGTGGTATCGTGCCACTGGGTCCGGAGCAGTGCCTCGATATCCCACACCGCCGCAGCACGCAGCTCAGCGGGGCACCATGAGCGCACCGCTGCGCTTGGCAACCCGGGCATGAATCGCTAGGCTTGTGCCTCGTCCGTCGCCGCGGTGCGAATCGTGTTAACAGGCCCTAGGACATCAGCATGCATGTCACTCTCGTCCACGTGAGCGTAAAACCGGAACGGGTCATGGAGTTCATCGAAGCGACGCGCACGAACCACCGTGCCTCCGTCCAGGAGAGTGGTAATCTGCGCTTCGATGTCCTGCAGTCGCCGGAAGACCCCACCCGTTTCGTGCTCTACGAGGCCTATACGGATGTGGTGGCGGCCGTGGCGCACAAGGAGACTGCACATTATCGCCGGTGGCGCGATCAGGTAGCCGACTGGATGACGCAGCCGCGTCAGGGGAGTTCCTATCGAGGCCTGTTCCCCATGATCGGAGTCGCTGAATGATCGAGGCGTTCTCGCTCGCGCGCCTGCCGCGTATCGAGTTCGGTGCCGGGCGCATCGGGCTGCTGCCGGAACTTGCCGCCGGCTACGGCAGCCGGGTGCTGCTGATCACCGGTGCACAGACTTTCCGCGCCACGCCTGCCTGGGCGTGGCTGCTCGATGGCTTGCGCAAGCGCGATCTCGTCTGGGACTCCATGCAGGTGAACGGTGAACCCTCGCCGCAGTTGGTCGATGCCGCCGTCGCCGAATTCCAGGACGGCGGCCATGACGTCGTCATCGGCATCGGTGGCGGCAGCGTCCTGGATGCGGCCAAGGCCATCGCCGGGTTGCTGCGCGTCGGCGATTCCGTCATGGAATACCTGGAAGGTGTCGGCCCGGAAAAGCCCTACCGCGGCCCGACGACACCCTTCATCGCCGTGCCCACCACCGCCGGCACCGGCAGCGAGGCGACCAAGAACGCCGTGCTGAGCCAGCCGGGCGCGGACGGCTTCAAGAAGTCCTTCCGCGATGAACGGCTGGTGCCGGAGTACGCGGTGGTCGATCCCGACCTGCTGGCCAGCTGCCCGCCGGAACTGATCGCCGCCAATGGCATGGATGCGCTGACCCAGCTGATCGAATCCTATCTGTCGCTGCGCGCGAACCCCTGCACCGATGCGCTCGCCATCAGCGGCCTGCGCGCGGCGCGCGATGGCCTGCTGCCCTGGCACGAAGGCACGGGCGATGCGGCTGCCGCGCGCAGCCGCATGGCCTACGCGGCGCTGATCTCCGGGATCACGCTGGCACAGGTCGGACTGGGTTCGGTGCACGGATTGGCCGCGCCCATGGGCGCGTTCTTCCCGATTCCGCACGGTGTGGTGTGCGGCACGCTGGTGGCGAGCGCCACACAGGTGAACATCGAGGCACTGCAGGCACGCGACCCGGACGGCCCCGCGCTCGCCAGGTACGCGCGCCTGGCCGAGATCCTGTGCGCGCGCCGCATCCGCGAACCGGCCGCCGCCTGGGCGGACCTGGTCGCCTTGCTGCAGGACTGGACCGAGCGCCTGCGGCTGCCGCGCCTGGCCCGTTACGGCGTCACGGCCGGAGATATTCCACGGATCGTCGCCCACAGCCGCGGCAGCAGCATGAAGACCAACCCCATCGTATTGACCGATGACGAGATCGCGCGGGTGCTGGGGGAGCAGATTTGAATGTCTTCTTTCTCATTACTGCCCCATGAACTTTACTTTAAAAGCACTGATTTCAGCCACGGAAGCACACGGAAGACGTTGTAATGAAACCGTGCCGCAGAAGCTCTGACTCAGCACCTGACGGGTGACATGGGGCTGCTCTGTGAAACAGTTGATCTTGTTTGCGTTTTCCGTGTGCTTCCGTGGCAAATACGTTTTTTTTGGTTTATTGAGTAGCAGTGATCACACATGAAACCCTTCGCCGAATCCTGTGAGGAGAACAAGCACCCGATCCTGGAGGTATTGCGCATCGAATTCGCGGCGGTGCAGAACGTCCTCGAGATCGGCAGCGGCACGGGCCAGCATGCCGTGTTCTTCGCCGAGCACCTGCCGCATCTCATCTGGCAGACCAGCGACGTCACCGAGTATCACGCCGGTATCCAGGCGTGGATCGACGCCGCGACAGTGGACAATGTGCGTCCACCGCTGACACTGGACGTGCGCCGCGATGTCTGGCCTGGGGGACATTTCGATGGGGTGTTCAGTGCCAACACCGTGCACATCATGGGTTGGCCGGAGGTGGAAGCGATGTTTGCCGGTATCGGTAGCGTGCTTGCGCCCGGTGGGCGCTTCTGCCTCTACGGACCGTTCAACTATGGCGGGGAGTTCACCAGCGAGAGCAATGCGCGTTTCGATCAGTGGCTGAAGGCGCGCGACCCGAACAGCGGTGTGCGGAATTTCGAGAATCTGAACCGGCTGGCGACTGCAGCGGGCCTGCATCTGCTGAATGATTATGCCATGCCGGCCAACAACCGGACGCTGGTATGGATGAAGGCCGCTCCGGCATAAGCCGCATCAGGCGCAAGAGATCGTACGTAAGGATCGTAGGCTGACACCCGCGCGGTCTAGCGGATATCGTTGCTCCGCCGCGCAGTGCGTTCGACGAGGCCCGCAACGACCTCCAGCCCGATGGCCAGCAAGAACAGCGCGACGCCCAACCCGATCACGCCCATGACCGCGTTCGCCAGTGCCTGGCCGACGAGGCCCACCAGACCCGCCAGACCGAGCCCCCCTCCTACCGCAATCAGCTTGAACATCAGCATCCCCCCACGCCCATGTGAAGTGAGCCCATTGTCGACGATACGGCCGACAAAACTGTGACCAGGGTCTCACAGCAGCATACTGTCGGGCCACGCCTCGAGGCACGGATATTGATATATATCTGGATGAGAGGGAACGATGGACATCGATGCCCCGCCACACCCACAGGAGAATGCGGGCATTCACGCATTGCAGGTCCAGTACAGCGCGATGTCCGCCTGCCAGCACGATTGATGCTGGCATACACGGTGGACACGGTGGAATCGCCGATACTCCGCCCGTTTGACAGTGGCGGGCTGTGCCCTGATCAAGAACCAGCGATGGTGCAGACCAACGATGATCAGAATGTTGCCACGCTGAATTCAGGCGGGTTTCCGGGCCTCGCAGGCGAACTCGGCCAGGACCTCGGGCCAGCTGCCGGCCGACACGCAGACAGCGTCAGGGGTGGCCCGGAAGCGATGCCCCTGGCGCAGGCAGTAACCCAACCACTTCTGCAGGAAGCGGTTGATGCGCCACTTGTCGTCGAGACTGGAATCACGCCGCCAGCAGTTGCGCGCGGCCTCGCGCCGGCTGCGCAAGCGACCACAGCTGAGGACCTCGGCCAACCGCGCATCATGGTAGATCCTGACCTGGATGTCCGGGGCCGGGAACAGACCCAGTTCGTCCTTGAACAGATAGGTCAGGTGCAGCGTCGTGGTGTAGCGGTTACGCTCGACGACGCGCAGGTGCAGGTCGAGCGCCCCTTCCACCCGCGACACGCTACCCATCGCCGCGGCCGTGAGGCCGGGTAGCAGTTGGCGTAATCGGATGTAGTTGCACTCGTAGATGGCCATAAGTTCGCCCAGGTCATGGACCTGGCGACGGCGGACTGGAGTGTGCTCGCTTAGCAGCATGGGGGCATCATACCATAGTCAAAACCTGCGGCCGGACGCCGGCTGCACGCAACCGAATTCACTACCGCCCCATAACGTTTACCCAATAAATTCATTTCAGCCACAGAAGTCCCCCGAAATGAAACCGCGTCACGAATCACTGCCCCGGTACGTGACAAGTGACGTGGGCTGTTGTGTGCAGCCTATGACCCTGCCCGTGTGCTTCTGTGTACTTCCATAGCAAGCACAGTTTTTACGTTCAGGGACTGCCATGAACCAAAGTAGCGGCACACCCAGGCTATACTACATCCGTCCATTTCTCGCCCACACAGCAGCGGAGACAACCACGTCATGCAGGTCACCGAAGTACGCACCACACCCTTCAGCGATCAGAAGCCGGGAACCTCCGGACTGCGCAAGAAGGTTACCGTCTTCCAGCAGCCACACTATCTGGAGAACTTCGTCCAGTCCATCTTCGACAGTGTGCCGACCCTGCGCGGTGCCATCCTGGTGTTGGGCGGTGACGGCCGCTACTACAATCTCACGGCTATCCAGATCATCCTGAAGATGGCTGCGGCCAACGGTGTGGCACGTGTGCTGGTCGGCCGCGGTGGCCTGCTGTCGACACCGGCGGCCTCGTGCGTGATCCGTAAGCACCGGGCCTGCGGCGGTATCATCCTCTCCGCCAGCCATAATCCGGCCGGTCCGACGGAAGACTTCGGTATCAAATACAACACCGACAACGGCGGGCCCGCAGCAGAGAAGATTACCGCAGCGATCTCTGCTCGCAGTCGTATGATCGACGTCTATCACATCCTGCAGGCCGATGATATAGCGCTCGACCGTCTGGGCGAACAGCGCCTCGGTGCGATGACCGTGGATGTGATCGATCCGGTCACCGACTACGCCGCACTCATGGAATCGCTGTTCGACTTTCCACGTATCCGCACCCTGCTCGGCAATGGCCGTTTCCGCATGCGCTTCGACGCGATGCACGCCATCACCGGCCCGTACGCTGAGGAGATCCTGGTGCGACGCCTCGGCGCACCGGCGGAGAGCCTGATGAACGCGGTACCGCGCGAGGATTTCGGTGGCGGTCATCCCGACCCGAATCTCACTTATGCACACGAGCTGGCAGATACCCTCTTCGGTGCTGCCGCGCCGGATTTCGGGGCCGCCTCGGACGGTGACGGGGATCGCAACATGATCCTCGGCCACAAATTTTTCGTCACCCCCAGCGACAGCCTCGCCGTACTCGCCGCCAACGCGACACAGGTGCCGGGCTACGCCAGGGGCCTCACCGGTATCGCGCGCTCCATGCCCACCAGTCAGGCCGCCGATCGCGTCGCCGCGGCACTGGGTCTGCCCTGCTACGAGACACCCACCGGGTGGAAGTTCTTCGGCAACCTGCTCGACGCCGGCAAGGTCACGCTGTGCGGCGAGGAGAGTTTCGGCACCGGCTCGGATCACGTGCGCGAGAAGGACGGGCTGTGGGCGGTACTGTTCTGGCTGAATCTGCTGGCCGTACGGGGCCAGTCGGTCGCGGAGATCCTGCAGGACCATTGGCACCGCTACGGCCGCAACTACTATGCGCGTCACGATTACGAAGGCGTGGACAGTAGCGACGCTGACGCGCTGATCGACGGCCTGCGGGCACAATTCGCCACGCTGCCGGGACGCCGCTACGGTGATTACACCGTCGAGTACAGTGATGACTTCGCCTACACCGACCCCATCGATGGCAGCCACAGCACCCACCAGGGCATCCGCATCGGCTTCACCGACGGCTCGCGCATCGTCTTCCGCCTGTCCGGGACCGGTACCACCGGCGCCACGCTGCGTGTCTATCTCGAACGCTTCGAGGCCGACCCCGCCAAGCAGGGCCTGGACAGCCAGAGCGCGCTCGCCGACCTGATCCGTATCGCCGCTGACATCGCCGGCATCCACCGTTTTACCGGCCGTGACCGGCCGACGGTGATCACCTGACCGGAGCAGCGACGCACCGCCGCTGCATGGTGCGTCAGACTGCGCCTCGACGCACCCTACTCTGTATCCCTTTCGTGGATTTCGTGGCCAACCTGATCACCGCCGTCGTTGCAAACCCAACTCGTGCATGATGCTGGCGGCGATCTCCTCGATGGACATGTGCGTGCTGTCGAGGCTGCGGATGCGTTCGTGGCGCAGCAGCGCCTCGAGCTGCCGTACCTCGTAGTGGCACTGACGCAGCGTGGCGTAGGGGCTGTTGGGGCGGCGCTCCTGGCGGATCTGCTGCAGCCGTTCCGGTGCGATGGTCAGGCCGATCAGGCGGTCGCGGTGGGGGCGCAGCGGCTCCGGCAGCTGCAGCGTTTCCAGGTCCTCCTCGGTGAAGGGATAATTGGCGGCGCGCACGCCGTATTGCAGGGCCAGGTACAGGCAGGTCGGCGTCTTGCCGCTGCGTGACACGCCGATGACGATGACGTCCGCCGCGGCATAGTGCTGCACGCCGATCCCGTCGTCGGCCCCGAGCGTGAAATTGACCGCATCGATGCGCGCGTCGTAGCGGCCGGCATCCTGCAGGCCGTGCGCGCGGCCGACGGACTGCGACGACGACTGCTGCAGTTCGGTCTCCAACGCCCCGATGAAGGTCTCGAAGACATCCAGGTACAGGCCACGGCTGGCCCTGAGTATGGCGCGCAGTTGCGGCCGGACCTGGGTGGAGAATACCAGCGGCCGGGCGCCTTCCGTGGCGGCGGCGTCGATCTGCGCCACGGTCGCGCGCGTCTTTTCCTCGGTATCGACGAAGGGTACGGCGATGATAGTGAACTCGATGCCCTCGAACTGGGACAGCAGACCGCGCCCCAGGGTCTCCACGCTGATACCCGTCCGGTCGGAGACGAAAAATACGCTGCGCCGCCTTGCTTGATTCACCTCATTCCGTCCCCGCAGACCCGATGCTAAGCTCCTTGTAAGCCTTAGGCGCCGCAGGCGCAAGCAGAGGAGACGACGTGAACACACAGACGCACAGCGGCCGGCAGGTACTCTGGTTCGAAGCACTCGGTATGGGCGACGTGCCCCAGGTCGGTGGCAAAAACGCCTCGCTCGGCGAGATGTACCGCGAACTCACCGCCGCCGGCGTGCGGGTGCCCAACGGCTTCGCCACCACCGCCGATGCCTACCGTGCCGTCCTCGCCCAGGACGGCCTGGCCGCGCGCATCCAGGCGGAGCTCGAACCCCTCGACATCGACGACGTGCAGGCGCTGGCGGTGGTCGGCAAGCGTATCCGCGGCTGGATCGAGGCCACACCGCTGACCGCCGAACTGGAACGGCAGATCCGCGCCGACTATGCGCAGTTGGAGCGCGACGGCGGCAAGGACGTCGCCGTCGCCGTGCGCTCCTCAGCGACCGCCGAGGATCTGCCGGACGCCTCCTTTGCCGGCCAGCAGGAGACGTACCTGAATGTGCGCGGCATCGACGCCGTGCTGGCTGCCGTACGGCGCGTGTTCGCCTCGCTGTACAACGACCGCGCCATCGCCTACCGCGAGCATCACGGCTTCAAACACGAGCAGGTGGCGCTGTCGGCCGGCGTGCAGCGCATGGTGCGCGCCGATCTGGGCACCTCCGGGGTGATCTTCACACTGGATACCGAATCCGGCTTTCGCGACGTGGTGTTCATCACTGCCGCCTACGGGCTGGGCGAGACGGTGGTGCAGGGCCAGGTGAATCCGGACGAGTATTATCTGCACAAGCCGCTGCTCCGCCAGGGCCGCCCTGCCATCCTGCGCCGTGAGCGCGGGGATAAGGCCATCAAGATGATCTACCGCGACGGCAGCCCCGATGCCGACGGGGGCGGCAGCCCGGTCGAGACCGTCGCGGTCGAGCCCGCCGCACGCCTGCGCTTCGCCCTCGACGATGCCGACCTGGTGGAACTGGCCCGTCACGCCATGACCATCGAGGACCATTACGGTCGGCCCATGGACATCGAATGGGCGCGTGATGGCGTCGATGGCAAGCTCTATATCGTGCAGGCGCGGCCAGAGACGGTGAAGAGCCACACCAGCGGCCAGTCGCTGCAACGCTACGAGCTCAAGCAGCGCGGCGAGACGCTCGTCACCGGCCGCAGCATCGGTGGGCGCATCGGCGCGGGTCCGGCGCGCATCGTCGAACGCACCGCCGACATGCACCGCGTGCAGCCCGGCGACGTGCTGGTCACGGATATGACCGACCCCGACTGGGAACCGATCATGAAGCGCGCCGCGGCCATCGTCACCAACCGCGGCGGCCGCACCTGCCACGCCGCCATCATCGCGCGCGAGCTGGGTATCCCCGCCGTGGTCGGCTGCGGTGACGCCACCGGGCGCATCCCGGACGGTGAGGCGGTCACGATCTCCTGCGCCGAGGGCGACACCGGCTACGTCTACCGCGGCCAGCTGGAGTTTGCGGTACGTGAGATCGCGCTGGACCGCATGCCACCGCTGCCACTCAAGATCATGATGAACGTCGGTAATCCCGACCGCGCCTTCGACTTCCAGTTCCTGCCGAACGACGGCATCGGCCTGGCACGGCTGGAGTTCATCATCAACCGCACCATCGGCGTGCACCCCAAGGCGCTGCTCGAATACGACGCACAGCCGGACGACCTGCGCCGCCTGATCGACGAACAGGCGACAGCCTACGGCGGGCCGGTGGAGTTCTACGTCGGTAAGCTTGCCGAGGGCATCGCGACCCTGGCCGGGGCATTCTGGCCGAAGCCGGTGATCGTGCGACTGTCGGACTTCAAATCCAACGAATACGCCAACCTCGCCGGCGGCGCCGCCTACGAACCCAAGGAAGAGAACCCCATGCTTGGGTTCCGCGGTGCCGGGCGCTACATCGCGCCGGACTTCCGCGACTGCTTCGAACTGGAATGCCGCGCCGTGCACAAGGTCCGCGATGAACTGGGACTGACCAACGTCGAGCTGATGATTCCCTTCATCCGTACCCTGGATGAGGCGCGCGAGGTCACCGAGGCACTGACTGCCAACGGCCTGGCGCGTGGAGTCAACGGCCTGCGCGTCATCATGATGTGCGAGATCCCATCGAACGCCCTGTTGGCCGACCGGTTTCTGGAATACTTCGACGGCTTTTCCATCGGCTCGAACGATCTGACGCAACTGACGCTGGGACTCGATCGTGACTCGGGCCTGGTCGCCGCACGCTTCGATGAACGCGATCCGGCGGTGAAGATGCTGCTCAGCATGGCCATCCAGGCCTGTCGCAAGGCCGGCAAGTACGTCGGTATCTGCGGTCAGGGGCCCTCAGACCACCCCGATCTGGCACGCTGGCTGATGGACGAAGGCATCGACAGCCTGTCGCTCAATCCCGATACCGTGGTCGAGACCTGGCTGTACCTGGCGGGTGAGCAGGTGGAGTGAAGGAACCCCGCTGCGGCCACGAAATCCACGCCGGGACAGGCTGCCGGTCGAATGGAAAGGACGAGGCCTGGTATTTCGGGCGTAAGCACTGGCGCCACCACAGCTTGCAAGACATAGGCCACGGAAGCACACGGAAAGACACGGAATGGAAAACTGACTACCTTGCCAGTCCCTGTAGCTTTCCGTGCGCCTCCGTAGCCCCGAGCGTCTTGTGCGCGCGCCCCCTCACGTGCCGGGCAGGCGGAAGAACCGCTCCCGATAGAACAGCAATTCGCGGATGGAATCGCGGACATCGTCCAGGGCGAGGTGCACCGCGGTCTTCTCGAACTGCGGCGCGTGCGGGGCCCAGCGGCGAAGGAGCTCTTTGAGCGTACTGACATCGAGGTTGCGGTAGTGGAAATAGGCCTCGAGGTCGGGCATACAGCGTGCCAGGAAGCGTCGGTCCTGGCAGATACTGTTGCCGCACATGGGCGAGGCCTTGGCGGGGACGTGTTTCCTGAGGAAATCCAGCGTCATCTGCTCGGCATCCTGCTCATTCAGAGGACTGCTGCGCACCCGCTGTATCAAGCCGGAACTCCCGTGCTGATTCTTGTTCCAATCGTCCATGGCGTCGAGCACCGCATCCGGCTGGTGGATGGCGAACACGGGGCCTTCCTCGATCAGGTTGAGCTGGGCGTCGGTGACGATGGTGGCGATCTCGATGATGGAATCCGTGTTGGTGTCCAGCCCTGTCATCTCCAGATCGATCCAGATCAGGTTGTCGGGGTGCGGCGTCATGAAGTTACCTTGTTTTTCACATTTGAATGGTTGAGTTGCATTCTATCAGAGGCTACTCTGGACAGAGTCTAGAGTACCCTATCCACCCCCCGGTGGAACGTCATCCGGAGCACATGAACACCTACACCGCCTTATTCGTCGCCGCCGTCATCCTGTCGCTGCTGCTGCAGCAGTGGCTGGCCGGCCGCCACATCGCCCATATCCGTACCTGCCGCGACCGCGTGCCGGGCGCATTCGCCGACCGCATCACCCTCGCGACTCACCAGAAGGCGGCCGACTACACCACCGCCAAGACCCGCCTGGGCCGCACCGAACTCCTCTACGACCACGCCCTGCTGCTGCTCTGGACGCTGGGCGGGGGTCTGGCCCTGTTGGATGCACTGTGGACGCAGGCGGGCTGGGGGCCGCTGCCGACCGGGGTGGTGGTGATGATGAGTTTCTTATTCATCGGCAGCCTGCTGGACGTACCCTTCGGGGCCTGGATGACGTTCGGGCTGGAGGCACGCTTCGGTTTCAACCGCACCAGCGCCGCCACCTTCCTCGGCGACCTGGGCAAGCAGGCCCTGTTGCTGCTCGTCATCGGTACGCCGCTCATCGCCCTGGTACTGTGGCTGATGCAGGCGTCCGGCCCCTACTGGTGGCTGTATGTCTGGATGGTATGGGTCGGCTTCAGCCTGCTGATGATGTGGGCCTACCCGACCTTCATCGCACCGCTGTTCAACACCTTCTCGCCGTTGGCTGACGACGCACTGCGGCAGCGCATCGAGACCCTGCTGGCACACTGCGGCTTCCACAGCGAAGGTATCTTCGTCATGGACGGTTCGCGCCGCTCGGGTCATGGCAACGCCTACTTCACGGGGCTCGGCCGCAACAAGCGCATCGTGTTCTTCGACACCCTGCTGAAGGCACTGGAGCCTGACGAGATCGAAGCGGTACTGGCGCACGAACTCGGGCACTTCAAGCATCGCCATGTGCAGAAACGTCTCGGCGCCATCATCGGACTGAGCCTCGCCGGCATGGCCCTGCTCGGCTGGCTGGCGGGCCAGCCGGCGTTCTACCACGGCCTCGGCGTGAGTGAACCCTCGCTACACATGGCGCTGCTGCTGTTCATGCTCGCGGCACCCGTGTTCAGTGTATTCCTGCAGCCACTGTTCAGCCGCTTGTCGCGCCAGCACGAGTTCGAGGCCGATGCCTTCGCCGTACAGCAGACGGCCGCCCCCAGCCTGGCCAACGCCCTGGTGAAGCTCTACCGTGACAATGCCAGCACACTCACACCGGATCCGTTGTATTCTGCGTTCCACGACAGCCACCCGCCGGCACCCGTACGCGTGGCCAGACTGGGCATCAGGGCTTAGGGAAACGCGTGATGGTGCCGCTTGCAGGAGCCCGCTCCAGCGAGTGGCCAGCATTCCGCATACAAGGAGAATCGCATGAATGTATTTCGCAACTGCCTGTACACCGCCACATTCGCGTTGGGCTGTGCTGTGACCAGCGCTTCCGCCGCCGACCTCAGTGCCGGCAAGACCCTGCACGACGCCCATTGCCTGAAGTGTCACGACAGCGGTGTCTATACGCGTGCGGATCATCGCGTCGGTTCACTTGCCGGCCTGCGCAAGCAGGTCATACGCTGCGAACAGAGCCTTGGTCTGACCTGGTTCGACGAGCAGATCGACGACGTCGTGCAGTATCTCAACACCACCTATTACAAGTTCCAGTGACGCCATGATCCCGCTCGCCGAACGCCGCTGCCAACGCCTGAAGAAGGGTGATCCCCACCTGCCCGCCGAGCAGGCACAGGCGCTGCTGCGGGAACTGCATGCCGACTGGTCGCTTGCCGATAGCGGTGCTGCGATCCAGCGCGACGTTCGCTTCAAGAACTATTACGAGACCATCGCCTTCGTGAACGCGCTGGCCTGGATCGCCCACCGCGAGGATCACCATCCCGACCTGGAGGTGGGCTACAACCGCTGCACGGTGCACTACAGCACCCATGCCGTCGGCGGGTTGTCGGAAAACGATTTCATCTGCGCGGCCAGGATCGACGCGCTCGTCCCGGCCGCCGACTGACGCCGCGCAGCGCCATGGGCCATCGCCGCGGCGCGTCCCGCAGCCAGGCACCCGCAAGGGCCCGCACCGCTGTCAAGGTGCAGACCTCCGGTCTGGTCATTACCCATTCCGGGCGCGATCTGATCGTCGAGGATGCACAGGGTGGGTTGCACCTGTGCAGCGCCCGCAAGCGGCTCGGCCGCATCGTCTGTGGTGACCGCGTGCGCTGGCAGCCGACGGCACCGGGGCAGGGCGTGGTCACGCATCTGGAGGCACGCACGAGCCTCCTGGCCCGTCCCGATGCACGCGGCAACGAACGCCCGCTGGCCGCCAACCTGGATCAGCTCGTCGTCGTCTGCGCGCCGGAACCGCCGCTGAGCGAAGGGCTCATCGATCGCTACCTGGTGGCCGCCGAGTTGATCGGCGTGCGTGCATTGGTTTTGGTCAACAAGGCCGATCTGCTCGCGCCGGCCGCCCGCGCGCAGCTGGAGGAACGCCTCGCCGCCTTCGATGCGCTCGGCTACGGCGTGCGCTTTAGCAGCGCCTGCGACGCGACCCAGGCGACGACGCTGATGCCGCATTTCAACGGTCACACCTCGATCCTGGTCGGCCAGTCCGGTGTCGGCAAGTCCTCGCTGGTACGCCTGCTGCTGCCGGACGTCGACATCCGCATCGGCCGGCTGTCGGTGGCGAGCGGCCTGGGCCGGCACACCACCACCGAGACCACACTCTATCACCTGCCCGGCGGCGGCGACCTGATCGATTCTCCCGGCGTGCGCGACTTCCAGCTGTGGCAGGCTACGCCCGCGGATCTGCAGCGCGGCTTCCGCGAACTTGCGTCCTACGCCGGCCAGTGCCGCTTCCACAACTGCCGTCACCACAACGAACCCGGCTGCGCCGTCGCCGCCGCGGTCGCAAGCGGTGCCGTCGACGCGCGTCGTCTGGCGAGTTACCGCACGCTGCTGCAGCAGGCGCTGGAACGGGAGAAGACACACTATCCGACGTAGCACGGTCGCGCCGCGGATGAAGCGGTGTTTTTTTCCCGGTATAGTCACGGCCTGCCGCCCTCGCGCGGCGCCAGCGATGGCGCGCAACCCGCAACGGACTTCATGAATCTGGCCTGCATCATCCTCCTACCTCTGCTCGGCGCGCTGCTGCCGCCGCTGTTCATTCGCATGGGACGCACAGCCTGCGCCTGGTCGGCGGCCGCCATCACCGGTGCAGCGCTGGCGCTGCTGCTGGACCTCGCGCCGCGGGTGTTCGCCGGCGAGACCCTGTTCGTGAGCCTGCCGTGGATTCCGGCCCTGGATCTGAACCTGGCGCTGCGTCTGGATGGCCTCGGGCTGCTGTTCACGCTGCTGATCCTCGGCATCGGCCTGCTGGTGATCCTGTATGCACGCTATTACCTGTCGGAACGCGATCCGATGGGACGCTTCTATGGCCTGCTGCTGCTGTTCATGGCGGCAATGCTCGGCATCGTGCTGGCCGAGAACCTGCTGCTGATGTTCCTGTTCTGGGAGCTCACCAGCCTGAGTTCCTTTCTGCTCATCGGCTACTGGAAGCACCGCGCCGACGCCCGTCAGGGCGCACGCATGGCGCTGATCCTTACCGGCGGTGGCGGGCTGGCGCTGCTGGCCGGCATCCTGCTGCTCGGCCAGATCGCCGGCAGCTACGAGCTTTCCACGGTACTGGCGGCGGGCGAACGCATCCAGGCGCATGCGCTCTATCCGCTGACACTGGTGCTGATCCTGCTCGGTGCCTTCACCAAGTCGGCGCAGTTCCCGTTTCACTTCTGGCTGCCGCACGCCATGGCGGCACCGACACCGGTCAGCGCCTATCTGCATTCGGCGACCATGGTGAAGGCCGGTGTGTTCCTGCTGGCGCGGCTGTACCCGGCGCTGGCTGGTTCGGAACCGTGGTTCTATCTGGTGACCGGTACCGGCATGGCGACCCTGCTGTTCGGCGCGTACACGGCACTGTTCAAGCACGACCTCAAGGGCCTGCTCGCCTACTCCACCATCAGCCACCTGGGCCTGATCACGCTGCTGTTCGGTCTGAGCACGCCACTGAGTGCCGTCGCCGGGGTGTTCCACATCATCAACCACGCCATCTTCAAGGCGTCGCTGTTCATGGCCGCGGGTATCATCGAGCATGAGACCGGCAGCCGCGACATGCGCCAGATCAACGGGCTGTGGAAGTACATGCCGCACACCGCCACGCTGGCGATGGTGGCGGCCGCGTCGATGGCCGGTGTGCCATTGTTCAACGGCTTTCTGAGCAAGGAGATGTTCTTCGCCGAGACGCTGCACCTGTCACAGCTCGCCGAGTGGACCTGGCTGCTGCCGGTCCTGGCCGCCCTGGCGGGCATCTTCGCCGTGGCCTATTCAGTACGCTTCATCCACGACGTGTTCTTCAACGGCGAGCCGATCGACCTGCCGCGCATGCCACCGCACGAACCACCCCGCTACATGAGGATCCCGGTGGAGGTCCTGGCGGCCCTGTGCCTGCTGCTGGGCATGGTACCGGCCTGGACGATCGCACCGCTGCTGGCGGTGGCCGCCGCCAGTACGCTGACCGGCGTGTCGGACGGTCCACTGCCCGCCTACAGCCTGGCGATCTGGCATGGCCTCAACTTGGCCGTGGTGATGAGCCTCGTCGCACTGGCCGGCGGCCTGTTCGTGTACCTGCTGCGGTACCGGCTGTTCGCCCTGCACGACCGCCTGCTGTGGCGTTTCGATGCCAAGGTGCAGTTCGAGCGCGCCCTCGCCGCGGCCATCGCGTGGGCGACGCGGTTGACGGCCGTACTGGAGAACGGTTCGTTACAACGCTATGTCGTGTTGCTGCTGTTGAGTGCACTGGCCGTGGTCGGCTGGGGCCTGCACGGCATGACGTTGACCGGCCCGATCGCCACGACCGACGTCGACGCAGTGACCGCGGTCGGCGCCCTGCTGCTGGGGGCAAGCGCCGTGGGGACCGTGATCTGGCACCATCAGCGGCTCGTGGCACTGGTGTTGCTGGGTGTCGTCGGATTGGTGGTGTCGCTGGCCTTCGCGCGCTTTTCGGCGCCGGATCTCGCGCTCACCCAGCTGTCGGTCGAAGTGGTCACCATCATCCTGCTAATGCTCGCACTGTATTTTCTGCCGCAGCGGACGCCGGCGGAGACCTCGGGTACACGCCGCTTGCGCGACGGGCTGGTGGCCGGTGGGGCCGGCCTCGCCGTGGCGTCCCTGGCCTGGGGCGTGCTGACACGGCCCTACGAGACACTCTCCGGTTTCTATCTGCAAAACAGCATTCCCGGGGGCGGTGGCGCCAATGTGGTGAACGTGATCCTGGTGGATTTCCGCGGCTTCGACACACTGGGCGAGATCACGGTACTGGCGATCGCCGCACTCGGCATCTTCGCCCTGCTCGACGGTCTGCGTCTGCCGCTGCCGGAGACGGACGCCGGCGGCCGGCGCTGGGCCGCTGACCGTAACCCGCTCATCCTGGTCGCGGTATCGCGGCCGCTGCTGCCGTTGGCGCTGCTGGTATCGCTCTATCTGCTGTTGCGCGGCCACAATATGCCCGGTGGTGGTTTCACTGCCGGTCTGGTCACCGGTGTCGCGCTGATCCTGCAGTATGTCGCCAGCGGCGTCGCCTGGACACAGCCGCGCCTGCACTTCAATTTTCATGTCGTCATCGCCTGCGGCGTGCTCACCTCAGCACTGACCGGGCTTGGCAGCTGGTGGTTCGGACGGCCGTTCCTGACCTCGGCCTTCGGCCATGTCGAAGTGCCGCTGGTCGGTGAGCTGGAGCTGGCGACGGCCATGCTGTTCGATCTCGGCGTGTACCTGACCGTCGTCGGGGCCACGCTGCTGATCCTCGCCAATCTCGGCAAGCTCACCGTACTGGAACGGACCCGCGGGGCGACGCACTGATATGGAGCTGCTGTTCGCCATCACCATCGGCCTGTTGACCGCCTGCGGCACCTATCTGCTGCTGCGCGCGCACACCTTTCCGGTGGTGCTCGGTCTGACGCTGCTGTCCTATGCCGTGAACCTGTTCCTGTTCGCCATGGGCCGGCTGACCACGGGCCGGCCGCCGGTAATCGGCCAGGCCGATACCTATACCGATCCTCTGCCGCAGGCACTGGTGCTGACGGCCATCGTCATCGGCTTCGCCATGACCGCCTTCGTGGTGATCCTCGCGCTGCGCGCCCGCGGCGAACTGGGCAGCGACCATGTCGACGGCCGTGGCGGCGTACCCCGATCCGTCGAACGATCGAGCGGGGAGGACCGGCCGTGAGCCACTGGGTCATCGCACCGCTCCTGCTGCCGCTGTTCACGGGGCTGGTGCTGCTGCTCGGCGCACGACTGGGTGGACGGACCGGGCTGCGCGTGCAGCGCGCCATCGCACTCGCTGCCACCGCCGCGCTGCTGCCACTCACCATCCTGCTGCTCGTGCGGGCGGATGGCGGCGGTTACCAGGTCTATGCACTCGGCAACTGGGCGGCACCCTTCGGCATCGTCCTGGTGCTCGACCGGTTGAGCGCGCTGCTGCTGGTCCTGACCGCCGCGCTCGCCCTGCCGGCACTGCTGTATGCGCTGCGCGGCAGCGACACCGCGGGCCGCCATTTCCATGCCCTGTTCCAGTTCCAGCTGCTCGGGCTGAACGGCGCCTTCCTGACCGGCGATCTGTTCAACCTGTTCGTGTTCTTCGAGGTGCTGCTGATCGCCTCCTATGCGTTGCTGCTGCATGGCCAGGGACCGGCGCGCAGCCGTACGGGGCTGCATTACGTGGTACTCAACCTGATCGGTTCGAGCCTGTTCCTGTTCGCGGTCGGTACGCTCTACGGCCTCACCGGCACGCTCAACATGGCCGATATGGCGGTGCGGGTCGCGCACGCCGGTGCCGCGGAGGCGCCACTGCTGCACGCCGCCGCGTTGCTGTTGCTGGTGGTGTTCGCGCTCAAGGCGGCACTGTTACCGCTGTATTTCTGGTTGCCGCGCGCCTACGCGGCGGCGTGCACACCGGTGGCGGCACTGTTCGCCATCATGACCAAGGTCGGTGTGTACGCCATCCTGCGCATCTACACCCTGATCTTCGGTGCGCAGGCCGGGCTGCTCGCCGATGTCGCCCTGCCCTGGCTGTGGCCGCTGGGGCTGGCGACACTGGTGCTGGGCGCGATCGGCGCGCTGGCGGCGACCGAACTGCGCGGCCTGATCGCCTATCTATTGGTGGTGTCGGTGGGCACGCTGTTGGCGGCCATCGCGCTGGGCGGCCCCGCGCTGCTGGGTGCGGCGCTGTATTATCTGCTGCACACCACGCTGGTGACCGGCGGACTGTTCCTGCTCGCCGGCAACATCCGCCGGCAGCGCGGTGCGCACGGTGATCAGCTGCTGGCGGTCGCGCCGCCGCTGCGCCAGCCGGCGTTGCTGGGGGTGCTGTTCTTCAGCGCCGCCATGGCGGTGGCCGGCATGCCGCCGCTGAGCGGCTTCGTCGGCAAGCTGGCGTTACTGGCGGCGGCCACCCCCGGCGCCGGGCTCAGCGGCGCGCAGACCGCCTGGTTCTGGGGTGCGGTGCTGGGCAGCGGTCTGCTCGGGCTGATCGCACTCAGCCGCGCCGGCAGCCGGCTGTTCTGGCGTACCGGGGACGCACCGGCGGTGGCCGGGCGTGCCGACCGCCTGCGGGTCACCGCCGCCGTGCTGCTGCTCGGTACGAGCCCGTTGCTGAGCCTGTTCGCCGCGCCGGTGACGGCCTATACCCAGGCCGCGGCCCGGCAACTCGCCGATCCATCTGGATACATCACGGCCGTGCTGGGCCATGACGGCCGCAGCGCCTACGCCCTCGCCGCCAGGGAGACGCGCCCATGATCCACTCACGCCGCCCGCGCCACCCGCGCCGCTGGCTGCCACATCCACTGCTCAGCCTGACGCTGTTCATTGTCTGGTTGCTGCTGATGAATTCCATCTCACCGGGGTCGATCCTGTTCGCGCTGTTGCTGGCCGTGCTGGTGCCACTGTTCAGCCAGGCCTTCTGGCCGGAGCCGCTGCGTATCCGACGGCCACTCCTGCTGATCCGCTACGGCCTGCGCCTGCTGTGGGACATCGTCATCGCCAACCTGCACGTCGCACGGCTGATCCTCGGTCCGACGGCACGGCTGCGCCCGGCATTCATCCGCATGCCCATCGAGCTGCATGACGAGTTCGCCATCACCCTGCTCGCCAGTGCCGTGTCGCTCACTCCGGGTACGGTCGCGGCCGACATCAGTGTCGACCGCCGCACGCTGCTGATCCACGCACTGGACGTCGACGACAGCGACGCGCTGGTCGCGCAGATCAAACAGCGCTACGAGACGCCGCTGCAGGAGATCTTCACATGCTAGACCTGGCCATCCCCGTCGCCTTCACCCTCATGGCACTGGCACTACTGCTGAACCTCTGGCGGGTGCTGCGCGGCCCGGATCTGCCCGACCGCATCCTGGCACTGGACACGCTGTACGTGAACAGCATCGCCCTGCTGGTACTGTTCGGTATCCATCTCGGCACGGCGCTCTATTTCGAGGCGGCGTTGCTGATCGCCATGATGGGTTTCGTCAGCACGGTGGCGATCGCCAAGTACCTGCTGCGCGGCGACATCATCGAATAGGGGGGGACGACTATGTTCGAAACCGTGATCGAAGCACTCGTGGCACTGTGCGTGCTTGCCGGTGCCGGCTTCGCCTTCATCGGCTCGCTGGGTCTCGCGCGTCTGCCGGATTTCTATATGCGCCTGCACGGCCCGACCAAGGCCACCACCCTCGGCGTCGGCGGCATGATCGTCGGCTCGGCACTCTACTTCTCCACCCGCGGTGAGGGGCTCAGCCTGCACGAGCTCCTCATCACCCTGTTTCTGTTCATCACCGCACCGGTGAGCGCGCACCTGCTGGCCAAGGCGGCACTGCACCTGCGGCTGCGGGCCGCTGCGAAGACCCGCGGGGCACCGTCGGCCGATTGATGCTGGTGGACAGGGCAACACAAGATCAGCCGGCGGCCGCCATGGCCAGCCTGCCGCGATATCATTACTCGGCATAAAGCAACAGATGCCGTACCGGAAATGGCAAAACGGGCGCTGCTCTGCTATCCATAGTAACGAACCACTCCGTTCCCTAACCTCAGGCACAAGGAGGCACTACCATGGCGTTCGAACTTCCCGCGCTGCCTTACCCGTCCACCGCACTCGCGCCGCATATCTCGGAAGAGACGCTGCGCTTCCATCATGGGAAGCACCATGCGGCCTATATCAACAATCTCAACAAACTGATCGCGAACACCCCGGATGCCGGGAAGACCCTCGACGACCTCGTGCGCACGGCCGAAGGCGCAATCTATAACAATGCGGCGCAGGCGTGGAACCACACCTTCTACTGGCAGTGTCTGGCCCCGCAGGACCACCGTGGTCAGCCTGAAGGCGACCTGCTTGCCGCGATCAACCGCGATTTCAAGTCGGTGGACGGCCTGCGTGAGGCCTTCCTCGCCGCCGCCGCCGGTCTGTTCGGTTCCGGCTGGACCTGGCTGATCCAGGGCACCGACGGGCGCCTGTCGGTGGAGAACATGGGGAATGCAGGCAATCCGCTCACCACCGGCCGCACGCCCTTGCTGGTATGCGATGTGTGGGAGCACGCCTATTACATCGACTACCGCAACGTCCGCCCCGACTATCTGAATGGCTTCTGGACATTGATCAACTGGCCGTTCGTGGCGGCGAATCTCAGCGCCGGGACGTCATAGACCCACATCCACCCCTTGGACTGAACCGGCCCGATCGGGTAGATTGCCGAACTACGTCCCCTTGAAGTGATTGCCCATGGCCACCCGCAACCCTGATACCGACAAGCTCGACCGGGTCGTCGCCGCGGCCCACCGCCAACGCGACGCCCGCGAGCAGGACTATCGTGAACGGGCACTGAAGCTCTACCCCTGGATCTGTGGCCGCTGCAGTCGTGAGTTCACGCGTGTGAACCTGAGCGAACTCACCGTGCACCACCGCGACCACAACCACGACAACAACCCGCTTGATGGCAGCAACTGGGAACTGCTGTGTCTGTACTGCCACGACAACGAGCACCAGCGTCAACTCGAAGCCGCCGGCCTCGGCAAGACGACGGCGGCGAGCGGCACGTCCGGCCCGACGTCCGTACACAACCCCTTCGCCGCGCTGAAGGACCTGCTCAAGGACAAGTAAGATAGGAAAGCAATACCGCGGAAAGCACGGACGTGATCAGGGCATGCAAGGGCGGCAGCACGATCGATGGGGTCTCGAGACAGGCAGTCTTCCACGAACCGTAACCATACACTTTTTAAATGTCCGTGTTTTCCATGGCTATCACTGCTGTCCTATAAATGTTCTGCATAGCCTGATAGCAGGCAGGTCTTGGCGCGGTTATTGGCATGGTTAGCAGCTGTGGGGACATGGTTCCGAGCGGCGACCGACAAGACCCGCCGTGAATACATGCCCCAGGGCACCTTCTCGACCGCTGTGCGGTCTCACCTTGTCTCTGTAGGCTCGACGGTCTTGTCGGTCGCTGCTCGGAACCATGTTACGGAGATTTATGGGACAGCAGAACGTAGCTGTCACGGCTTTGCCGCGATCTTCCGCGGCGATCTTTTGCTGAGAACCTCCATGCACATCTGGGTCGATGCCGACGCCTGTCCGGCGGTCATCAAGGAGATCCTGTTCCGCGCCGCGGTGCGCACGCAGGTGCCGGTGACGCTGGTCGCGAATCAGCCACTGCGCACGCCGCCGTCGCCGTTCATCAAATCCATGCAGGTGGCGGCGGGTTTCGACGTCGCGGACAACCGCATCGTGGAGCTGGCGCAGCCAGGCGATCTGGTGATCACCGCCGACATCCCGCTGGCGGCCAGTGCCATCGACAAGGGCGCGATCGCGCTCAATCCGCGTGGCACGCTGTATACGGAGGAGAACATCCGCGAGACCCTGTCGCTGCGCAACTTCATGGCCGATCTGCGCAGCAGTGGCGTCGAGACCGGCGGCCCCGCCAGCCTCAACCAGGGCGACCGCCAGGCCTTCGCCAACCAGCTCGACCGGCTGCTGGCGAAGCGTGGCTAGGGAAAATCCTCATTCCAAGACTACCCCTGTATTTTTCCCCTGAAGACACTTATTTCAGCCACGGAAAAACACGGAAGCATACGCAAGGCATCGGAATGGACCCGCGTCACGAAGCCCTGCCCCGGCACATGGCAAGTGGCACGGGATGGCGGGTGAAGCCTGTGATTTTGTCGGTGTTCTTCCGTGTTTTTCCGTGTGCTTCCGTGGCCGATGGGGTCTTGAGGCAGGCCGTCTCCCGGGGTTCACGGCCAGCAATGGTGTTCCGCCGCTCAGCCCGGCGGCCAGTGCATGGGGCGACCACCGAGGACGTGCAGGTGGATGTGGAAGACGGACTGACCGGCCTCCCGATGACAGTTCATGACGGTGCGGTAGCCGCGCGCGGCGATGCCGTCGCCCGCGGCCACCTTCTGTGCCGCCAGATACAGTTTGCCGACCAGCGCGGCATGCTCCGGCTGCAGATCGTTGGGCGTCGAGATGTGGATCTTGGGGATGACCAGCACATGCGTCGGCGCCTGCGGGTTGATGTCGCGGAAGGCGAGCACCTCATCGTCTTCGTACACCGTATCGGGTTTGATCTCACCGGCCACCATCTTGCAGAACAGACAATCACTCATGTCACACCTCGTTCGGGTTCGTCCGATCCCGTGCTGCGGGCATTAAACCGCCAGCGGCCGCGGGGTTCAACGTGGGCACCAGCGGATGGTCACGAAATCCACAGAACCCACTAGACCCACGAAAACTGCGTCATGCCAAAACCCGCATTGGCCACGGAAACACACGGAAGGACACGGAAAAACATCGACAAGGTCATATGTGCCGCACACCCGTCCTGCGCACCCACCAAGTAACGCGCCGGTGCTTCATGGCGCTGTTTCATTTCAACGCCTTCCGTGTGCTTCCGTGTGTTTCCGTGGCCAATGCGGTTGGTGGGCTCATTTCGTTTCGTGGGCTTTGTGGGTTTCGTGGCCATCCCGATCCAGCCACGGGCTATAGATCCTGGCGGCCCGCGAACGCATGCGAGAGCGTGCCACCATCGATATATTCCAGTTCACCACCGAGCGGCACGCCGTGGGCGATGCGGGTGGCGCGCACGCCGTGGGTGCGGGCCAGCTCGGCGATGTAATATGCGGTCGCCTCGCCCTCGACGGTGGGGTTGGTCGCCAGGATCAGTTCACGCACCTCACCGTCGGCCAGGCGCGCCTCCAGCAGATCGAGGCCGAGGTCCTGCGGGCCGATGCCGTCCAGCGGTGACAGGTGGCCCATGAGTACGAAATACAGGCCGCGGTAGCCGGTCGACTGTTCCAGTGCCGCCACATCGGCCGGCGATTCCACCACGCACAGCAGCGTCGCGTCGCGCGCCGCCGAGGTGCACAGGGTACAGACCTCGGCCTCGCTGAAGGTCCGGCAACGCCGGCAGTTGCCGACCTTGTCCATCGCCGCGAGCAACGCCTCGGCCAGGCGGCGGCCGCTGGCGCGATCGCGTTCCAGCAGCTGGTAGGTCATGCGCTGCGCTGACTTGGGGCCGACGCCGGGCAGACAACGCAGCGCCTCGATCAGGCGCTCGATGCACGGGGAATGCGCCACGGGTGTGCGCTCAGAACGGCAGCTTGAAGCCAGCCGGCAGGTTCAGGCCGGCCGTCATCGAGGCCATGCGCTCCTGGCTGGTGGACTCGACCTTGTGCACGGCATCGTTGACCGCCGCGGCGATCAGGTCCTCCAGCATGTCCTTGTCGTCGGCCAGCAGGCTGGGGTCGATGGTCACACGACGTACCTCGTGGCGGCCGTTCATGATTACGCTGACCATGCCGCCACCGGACTGACCGGTGATCTCCGTCTTGGCGAGTTCTTCCTGCAGCTTCTGCATGTTCGCCTGCATCTGCTGCGCCTGCTTCATGATGTTGCCTATACCGCCTTTCATTGCGTGTTCCTCTTGGTTGGTGGTGAGTGAGGCGTGAGGAGTGAGGGGTAAAACTCGTTATGGCCACGGAAACACACGGAAACACACGGAAAACTTTCTTATTGAAAACCCAGAAATGAGCCCGTAAATAATTCTGTGTAACTGCCCATCCATCACGTGGTCCCACAGAATCTTGGTAAGGCATTCTTTCCGTGTTTTCCGTGTGTTTCCGTGGCCAATATCTTTTCTCCTCACGCCTCACGCCTCACTCATCTCCCTCACTCCACCGGCCGCACCGTATCGCGCTGCACCTGGGCGCCGAAGGTCTCTTCGAGGTTGCGGATGTTGTCGTCGTCGGCGATGGCCTGTTCGGCGGCGGCCTGGCGCTCGCGGTTCGCGCGCGCCTGCTGCTGCGCGGGTGTTTCCTCGCCCGGCGCCTCCGCCTCGATGTGTAGTTTGGTCTCCCGACCGAAGTGGGTCGTCAATGCCTCGGCGAGCTTGCGTTCCAGCGCCGGGCTGAGAAGCTGGGTGTGGATCGGATCGAGATGGAGCCGGATCCGCCCTTCGGACTGCTCGGCCAGCGTGCAATTCTCCGCCAGCTGCCGGACCATGCCGCGCAGCTGCAGGGCATCGATCAGCGCCGGCCAGTCGCCGGCGGGGGGGGCGGGACGCACCGCGGCCGCCGTGACTACCGGAACCGCCGCCGTCTGTGG
>JAIOJV010000105.1 GCA_019911805.1 Gammaproteobacteria bacterium | reverse complement strand
GAAGCCACGTGGCGGTTCCTCATCGACTACAACGAGCACCGCGAGCACGACGCACTCAACGGCATGACACCCATCGAGTACCGCAATCTATCCGCCAGATGTTCTACTTCTGAAATGTCCGCTTGACGGGGGAGCTTACGGATCCATACGGATTACCGCCAACATCCACGCCTGCCGGACTGTCGGAGATCATGGGCAAACCGGTTGCCGGATTGATCCATGGGCCCGAGCTTTCATGCCCGAAGATCTCATCCAATTGTCGATCAGCGGGATGCCGATGCATCGGAAGCGTCTCGTCGTCAAACCCGTACAGATTGCCCTCGATATCGAAACCGCCAGAACTACCGTGAAGCATGGGCAAGCCGGTCGCAGGGTTGATCGCGTAGTCGTGACCCGAATCAGGCTGTTCTGATACCGGTCCGGGCGTCAGATCCTCAGGTGTACGACTGGACCCGTGATCCAGCCGCTCGCCACCGAGCTTCGACAGCCCCACCGCGCCAATGACGAGAATCGCAAAAGCAAACAGGACTTCCACGCGCAAGCCCTCGTGATCCGTTCTAGATCGACACTACTGCAGGCCAGTCTCACGAATCAAGACACGAGCAGGGAGAACTCGACGCAAGACCCGGCTGGCAGCAATCATGAAACCGCTACCGCGTCGCACAGGCCGTGCCCCACGTCCCGCGTCCGCTATGCGATGGTGCTCCGCCACGTTCATGTAGTGGACCATCCTGACCAGCGCGAACCAGCGCCGTCGGATTTCAGCTGCTTCCGCTTCGATCTTGGCAACCAGCTCCACTTCGTCCGGATGTGCCCTCGCGACCAAGGCCGTCGTAACACTTTCGCAGTTCCACAATCGCGGCGGCCGAATCCTTGCCCAGCGGTCGCGCTTCCGCACCGCACCACACCACACCATCCTAGGTACAAGTAGCCGGCGCTCCGGCTCCAATCAAGGCAGAGCCGAACTCTGTTTGGACGAATGAGCGCTTCTCCGCCTGGCCCACGGATCGCAATGGAGAGCAAGTGCCGCTCCTGTCTCGCCTTGGCCTTGAGTGCCAGCGCCTGACCTGCGTACTCATCAGCCAGAATCCTGGCCTCTCGCCGAGCCGAAACGAACGACGCCAAGCCAATGCTTCTGCACCTCTCATCACCAACTCCGGCTGAGAATGGGATGGTGCAGTACGGCCCATAGCCGGAATTCGGCATCCAGCCAAACCTCGAGCTATCATTCGCCGCGCCATGATCAGCAGCACATGGCGCATCTACAACATGACATCGTGAACTATCCGCGTTCTCCATCGCCTCGATCTTTATACGAACCTGCACAAGAATTGTCAGATGGAGATCGGATCCGCAACTGCACAATGTTCTTGCTGTCCAGTCACTTGTCTCTTCAGAGAACCCAGAAGGCGCCAGAGGATGCCATGTGATTCTTTGCATGGGTCGACTTGTCGTTCCGAATTCGCCATTACTGATCCCCGGACAACAGTCCAATGCGCGATCAACGCTGGATTCGACTCACCATGAGGTACCTCTTGGCACGCGTGGCCGCGACATGCAGCAAGCAACGCTCGCTGGTCAAGTTGTCCAGCATGACCCCAGCGTCCTCCTCCTCGCCGTACTCCTTGGCGTAATGTTCCGGCGTGCGATAGCCGGCCAGGATCACGGCGTCGAACTCAAGCCCTTTGACGCGATGCATGGTGGCGACGCGCACACCGGCCTTGTCCTGATCATCTGGCGTGCCTCGATCAAGCTTGAGTGTCTCCCGTCCCGTCGAATGCAACCATTGGGCGTACTCGTTCGCCTCTGCGTTGGTTCGCGTGACCAGGCAGACGCTACGCATCGGGATGCCGTCGGCCTTCAATCGATCGATCGCCGCTTCGATCACGGATCGTTCCTCGGCACGTGATGCGCTGTTCACCGACTCGGGCATGGGGCCATGCGAAAGGGACTGGTAGCCAACAAGCGCATCTGGCTGCCCATCCAGGTCATCGATCGTGCAGTTGGCCAGCTGGGCGACCGCCCACTTCCTGATCTCGTCGGTGGTTCGGTAGTTCACGCGTAGCTTGCGCCCCCGGCCGCGGATGTCGATCCCTACCCGCGACAGCGCCACCTTGTGACGGTAGATCCGCTGGTGCGCGTCACCGACGATGAACAGGTCGTTCGGCCCTTCCGGTACCGCGGCACGCAGCAGGGCCAAGGCCTGCGGGCTCAGGTCCTGCGCCTCGTCGACGACGATCGAACGGATACCCAGCGAGGTGCCCTCGCGCTTCAAGATCGCCAGCGCATCGCGATACGCCTCTTCCGGCTCCCGGAGATTGGCGCTCCTGAGTTGTGCCCGGTACTCGGCGAACACCGGCCACAGCGCGCGGCGCGCGGAACGGCTCAACTGACGGCCCCGTCCCACGCGACTGGCGCGCAGGTAGTCGTCCACCGACTCACAGCCCTGCGGCAGGATCACCCGTTCGAACTCCGCCTGATAGAACGGATCCGGGTATGGCTCGCCATCCGGCTTGCGAGTCAATGCACGGGTCCACAGTTCGCGGCGCTTTGCACCGTCAAACAACAGCTCGTGCCGATAGCCCGCACGACGCAGCACCGACAGTGCCCACTGGTCGATGTTCGCCACTTCGATCCTGTCCCGTTCCGCGGGCGTGGTGATGGAGGCGACCTGCGAACGGATGTCGTCCGCCAAGGTCCGGGTGTAGGTGGTGAACAACACCGGCTTGCCGGGCACGTCTGCCAGCTTGCGCGCCAGCCAGACCGCCCGGTGCATGGCTGCCACAGTCTTGCCGGTGCCCGCACCCCCCAGTACGCGGACCGGGCCGTTCCAGTCGCGTTCGACCAGCTTTCGCTGCGAGGGATGCAGGAACACGCGCCAGCGCGCCAGTGGCTCTGCGAGGATGGCTTCCAGATCCAGGTCGTCGGTGATCACCAGGAAGTGGCGCTTGCTGCCATCGCGCTCGAGCGCGCCAGCGAAATCCTCGGTATCCACCTGGGCCGGTGCTTCTCGCTCGCGCACTAGAGATTCATACGACTCGCCGGCAGCAAACAGGTACAGCGCCTCGAACGCATCATCGGGCAGGCCAGTATGACTGGCCTCGAGCTGCTCAACTGTGACGATCGAGCGGACACGCTGCACCAGCTCCTGCGGCACGCCAAGTCGGAGCAGCTCACGATCCTTCAGGCTTGCAAAGAGGTCTTCCTGTGCCGCCCGGGTTCCCTCGGGCGCAACGACCTCGCCACGGCTGGATTCCAGCACCTGGATCGTGCCGACCTCGGGGTGGATCGCGACCTTGTGCCGACGCGCCCAGTCGTAGGCGTCGTCGTGCTTGTCGACCCACAGCAGGCAATAGACATCGCCTTGGTCAGGCTTGAGCACGATGCCCCGGTAATCGATGCCGATCCGGACCGAGCGCATGCGCGGGTCGGCCGCATCGTTGATCTTCTCGTAGTTGATCCCGGGCGACATCGGGTTCTGCCGGAATGTCGCCATGAACTTCACGACCGACTGCTGGCGATCGCGCGGGATCGCCGCGAACGCCCGCAGGAAATCGTCGGAAAGCGCTACCTTGACCATCTTCTGCATCGTCGTTCCCTGCTCATCACTGCTTCAACAAGCCGGCGAGGTCGCCAACACCCATTCCCTGGTCCAACACCCTCACCCGCCATCCAGCGGCTTCGAACACATCCCGGCCTACATCGTCGATCAACAGCGCCACCTTTCGATCGGGCCAGGCAAGCTCTGCCTGTGCAACCACCCTGTCCGCGTCGTCCAGGAGTTCGTAACCCACGGTCGGACAGTCGACAGCAGCCTCCATGGCGACCTGCAACACCCCTTGGGCTTCAGGCAGCACGTCGGCCATGGCCGCCTCCCATTCGGGAGTCATGTCACCAAGCTTCCGGTAGGCTGGCGCGGCTTCCAGGGAACCAAGGAATGCACCGGAGTCCGCGGACATCCAGGTGTTGGCCAGTGGCAACAGTAGGTTGGCCGCATGCCACCACTGCTGCCAGAAACGGCGGCGCTGACCATCGTCAAGCGTCGGCACATCCGCCCAGCACAGGACCACCAGTGGTTGTCGCTCACGTGATCCAGGCTTGGCCGCGAACTGCTGCAACTCGCTGCGCCGCATCTGGACGCCCAGACCGATCTGCCCTGGTTCCGACATCCAGCATCGCCCGAGGTCGGCACCTTCCGGCCATGCGAAGCCCTTCACTGCCTGCAGCGCGAGCACGGCCGGAGAATCAAGGAGCGGCTGGAAGGTCGGGGCGGCCAGTGGCTGGGCGCCAAGGCGCAGCGCCAACACCGCGGCAAGCCTGACCATCGCGTCATCCGTGGCAGCCAGCCGCCCGGAGATGCGTGCATGTAGTTGTTCGAAAGCGGTCAGCGCATGGAACGACCGCAAAGCATCAGCATCGAGCAAGGTGTAGGTCGGCCCCGAATCCCGGCCGGCACCGGAGGGCGGCAACGCCTGCGCCCAAAGCGTCTCCGGCACAGCACCCCCTGGCTCAAGGGCGGCCGTGATGTCATCGGAGGTCAGCGACCAGACGCTGAACTTGCCGCTCCTGGCCACCGCCATCCGCTTGGCGATGTCGTCGCCCATCCGATCTTTGTGGAAACGCCAACCATCCAAAAACACCGCGACGGGCAGGATGTCGTCGATGTTCTGCGGCCACAGCACGAAATCCGGCTTGCATGGGATGACAACGCCTCGATCCGGTCCCAGCTCGACCTGCGGTTCCACCATCCATATGCGATCTCCGGCCTGCAGCAAGTAGCCCGGTTTTCCGCGAACGACCTCGTCACGCACCTCTAACCGCGCCGCGCCGCCAGCAGACTTGCGACGGAGCGCTTCGACAAAGCGACGCTCCAGCTCGCTGTCGAACAGACTGTTCTTCGCCACCACATCGCCGATCGTCGCAACAGGCTTCAGCTCGGCCTGGTGCGCAAGGATCTCCTGGAGCAGGCCCGCCGCGGTGCGCCGCGAGACATGCTTGCGCTCCGAGCTGTTGTGATAGCCGTAGAGGCAGCGATAGCAGCCATCACGTTTCTCATCAGCAGCACAGCTGCAGCCCTGCAGACCCACAAGCGCCAAGCGCAGCACTTCGAACAGCGGCGCAGAATCGCGCATCAGCTCCTTCAGATAGCCGGTGCCACCGGGGACGCTGTCGTAGATCACCAGGTACTGCCGTGGCGACTCTTCCCCCTGGGCCAGGCGGACATCACGGGCAATGCGCAGGTGGTCGACAGACCCCCGGAATCGCTGCTCCAGCCCCATCTGCAGCGCGGCGATGAAGGAATGGACGCTCGAGTCCGAACCGCCGAAGCGCGACTCCGGCAGGTACAGCCGGATGCCCTCGCTGTCGAACTCGCGGTAGAGGAACACGCATTCCTGGACGGCCTGCGTTTCCTCCTTGCGCTTGGAGCAGTACAGCGCGTGATTCTTCCAGGCATCCTCCCGGCGCCGATTGCGCTGCAAGGTCCCGCATTCGGCACAGATCCGGAAGCCCGGCTTGCGGGTATCGTTGCCGGCAATCTGGATCGGCTCACCGTCGCCGGTCTGCTGGCCGAAGTTCACTTCGCGGAACTGCACCCGCTCCAGGAACTCGAACGCAAAGGGAAAGCTGTCGTCCTCCACCGCCCAGGCCTGCCGTACGGCACCTGGAGGCACGTCCAGCAAGGCCTGGCGAACATAGAATTTGCGGTCGCGGTCATCGGCGTCATCGCCAATCCGGCTGTTGCTGTCATAGGTACGGGCATACACCTTGCTCAGGCGCAGCATGGTCTGCACGCGCCCGGCATCGCTCCACATGGGGTCGGCGCACCGGGGGCATGCGTTCAGCGGTTCGGCGGCCGCCTCTGGTTCGCTGTACGAACAGCTGCGGCAGAAGCGCCACTTTTGCGGCTTGTCACGGGCGACGTCGACCTGCTCGATAGTGACCTTGCGCCCTTCCGCATAGAACACGCTCTCGGGTGCCAGCTCGGTGATGGCACTGGCCCCGGGGCGTTCGTACTCGAACGTCAACACCCGCTGCTCGGCCGATGCGGCCACCTTCTTGTCATCGCGGATGATCACCGAATGCAGCAGCACGCCCTGCTCGGGGAACGCATAGTTGGGCAACAGGCCCTCGTCGGTCAGGAACTGCAGCGTGTCGCGCGAGTCGATGCCGGCCAGCAACCGGGTCAACGCGGCCTTCTCCACCTTGAGCTCCTGCAACTCCTCGTCATCCGACGTTCCACGCGCATCCAGCCCATCAATGCGGGCGATCTCTGCCTCGACCCGGGCCCGCCGGCGCTTCAGGTCATCCACGTCGCGGATTACCGCGAACATCCGGTTGAGCACCTTCCAAGGCAAGGACCCGGTATCCATGGAGCCACCCTCGACGAAGCGCCGCAGGTAGTCTTCGCTTTCCCTGCTCAGTGACGCGCTCCCCTGTCTGAACAGTTCGATGAAGCCATCGATCAGCATGGCCTGGTTCTGATGCAGGTAATCCAGCCAGGGATGTGGAAATTTCGACTGCGTCTGGTTGCGGACCGCGGAGAGCACGTCGCCAAGACGAGGCGGAATCTTTGCTGCTTCGCCGCGATCCCGCACCCAGTTGTCCAGCGAAAACGCAGCCAACTGACGCTCCAGCACGGCAGAAGCATTGAGGAACACACCTGGTGAATCAACATGTCCGGCCAGCATCTCGCGTGGATTGGCCC
The DNA here is from genome assembly GCA_019911805.1 of Gammaproteobacteria bacterium. Taxonomy (NCBI): domain Bacteria; kingdom Pseudomonadati; phylum Pseudomonadota; class Gammaproteobacteria; species Gammaproteobacteria bacterium. Next base: position 9,039 of record JAIOJV010000105.1, on the reverse strand, counting down.
AGAAGTACAGATCGTGAGGACGGCCTGTGGCTACGGTTCCCATGAACGCATTGCCGGTCTTGCGGCCGGCACGACCTGCCCGTTGCAGGTAGTTGGCTTGCGCTGGCGGCACCGAGCACATCAACACGGCCGACAGATCGCCGATGTCGATACCCATTTCCAGCGTTGGCGTGGCCGACAGCACGTTGACCTTGCCGCTCTTGAAGTCGGCTTCGACCTGTTCGCGCATGGCGCGATCCAGCAAGCCAGTGTGCTCACGCGCGCGGATCCGATGCACGTCGGCGGCGAGATACAGTTCGCGGTAGAACGAGGGCAGCCCATCGGTGTGCAGCCGATAGTGACCCCTGCACGCCAGACGACGGCAGGGCGTGCCGTCCAAGCCGGCCTCGAGCTGGTCCATGACGGCGTTGCGACAGTGGTCGCAGCGCCATTCCGCCGCCGCATCCAGCAAGCGCAACGCCTGTGGCCGCAAGCCCCATACCCATGTACCCGCACGCTCGGATTCCAGCGCTTCAGTGACACCGGCATCGGCCAGCGCCTGCAGCGCGATGCGGTAGACATCGGCCAGTACCGAATCGTCAATCAAGGCCGCTCTGGCCAGGCCTTCGAGGGACTTGAACGCCCAGTCGCGATAGAAGCCGGCGTTCTCGCCCGTCACCGGATCGCAATCGTTGTAGGGCAGCAGCGACAGGAAGCGTGGCCGGCGCGGCGTCTTCAGCATCGCGTACTCGGCAGGATTGTTGGCCCGATAGACGAAAATGTTGCAACCGTGGCGCGCATAGGCCTGCAGGAACTCGTCCCACACCGCGCCCACGCGCCGCATGCGCGCCAGCAGCCCTTGCAGGAACACCCCAGCTTCGCCATCGGTCACCGCCCGCAGCGCATCGACCTTCGCACGCCATGTGGCCGCGGCAACTGACACCGCGGCTGCGAGCGCCTCTGCATCAACCACGGCCGCCGCCGTCCGCGTACGCGGCAAGGTGCGCCCCACATGGGCGTCCTGGGCGAACTCGCCCAGCATCGCCCAGGTCAGGCCACGCCGGACCAGCTGCTGCAGGTAGTTCCCCTCGGGCAGCACATCCTCGTGCAGCAGCTTGTCGTAGTCGCGCAGCCAGGCGATGGACGGCGGCAGGAAGGCCTTGATGTAGTTCTTCTCGCCCAACCGGGTCTGCCACTGTGACTCGAACACGCCAGGAAGCGTGGCTAAGGTCAGCGGCGCGCCGTTGGCCACCGCGTCGTGGATGACCTGTGCCATCGCCGGCCGCAGGTTCAACCGCCAGGTCCTGGCCTCAAAGAAGCCGGCACGGTGTGCCGCGTCCTGCACCGAATCGGAGAACGCGATCAGCTTCTTGTCGTCGTTGTACGGGCTGCCGAACAGCTGCCCCACACTCACGCTCGCTAGGCTGGCCGCCTGCGCGCCGACAATGGTCAGCGTGCGGTCGCCGTCGCAGTACGGACAATCGTGGTGCGACTTGGTGAAGGGCGCGCCATTGCGCCGGCCCTGGCGTTGGTTGGCGGCGAGGTCGATTGCCAACAGCGACTTCGATCCGCAGTGATTGCAATCCTTGGCGTCGCGGAGATTGAGCGTGCCGCATTCACAACACGCCTGCCTGCGCTCCAGCTGTTTTGGATCGATGGGCGTCTCGCCCATGGCCGGGAACAGGAAACGCGTCCCGAGATCCAGCCCGAAGAATGCGCTGTAAAAACCCTGCAGATCACTCTTGAGACGATTTCGGTCGGTGGCACTGACCACGGCGCCCCAGCCCATGGCATGGCAGTCTCGGCAGTGGATCAAGGGCAGATATACGCCGGCATCGCTGCCGGCCAGATCGTCCGAGTGCACCAGCCGGGGCTGGCCGGACAAGCTCGCGACCATGCGACGCAATTCGCGCAACCACAACTCTACGCGTGCCGACAGGAACGGTCGGCGACGGCCACTGTCGTCTACGGATTCTGCCGCATGCGACACCAGCGCCAGCAAACTCAGTAGCCAACGGCGAGGATAGTCTGCCGGCGCCGCATCGCGATCACGCAGGCGGCCACAGATGGCGTCCTCCAGATCCGCCAGCGCGACGGCCCTGCTGCCAAGGCGATGCAGGTCGCGCAGCAGGTTCTGGAAGGCAACGTGCTGCTTCAGCTGCGTGCCCAGGCGGGCCTGAAACTGGACGTCCTGCACGTCCACCTTGCCGTCGGTGTCGAACCAGAGTGCGTACTGCACGGCAATGTAGCCATTTGCATCGCCCTTGCCCGGTGCCAGCCGCTCGTAGTCGGCGGCTGTGGGCATGCGCATGAACTCAACCGCATCGTTGGCCAGATACTCGGCGACCGATTCGCGGTCCTCACCGATCACCGCGCGGTCATCGAAGACTTCGCCGAACACGTCACCGGCAAATGCAAGCAGACGTTCCTGCCCATCCGTTCCCAGCGTGGCCGAGGTGCCCACGCAGGCCAATGCGCCCGGTGGCGTGCGCAGGCGTGCCTTGAGCCGGCGGATCAGGCAGGCCAGGTCGGTGCCCTGCGCACCATCGAAGGTATGCAGCTCGTCCACCACCAGGAAGCGCAGCGTGTCCGGTGCGTTATGTCGCCACAACACGGAGTCGCGGGCACGGATCAGCAGGAAGTCGAGCATCTTGTAGTTGGTCAACAGGATGTCCGGCGGTTCTTCCCGCAGGCGGTCGCGCTCGGTGATCACCGTGTAACGGCCATCGTCGAGCTGACGCACCGTGGTGCTTTTCTCGCCCGGTTCATCGCCCACGTACAGGCCCGCGCTGATGCCGGCGAAGGCTTGGCGCGACAGAATCTCTTTGGCCAGTCGACTGGCCTGGTCGGTGGCCAGCGCGTTCATCGGGTAGATCAGGATCGCCTTGATGCCGCGCTTGCCTGCGGCCCGCTGCTGCCGGCAGTGCTCCAGCACCGGGTAGAGAAAGCACTCGGTCTTGCCCGAGCCGGTACCGGTCGCGATCAGGGTTGACCTGGGCGCATCGCCCACCAGCCGCTCGAACGCGCGGGCCTGGTGCGCGTGCGGGACGAAACCAGCCTCCAGCCAGTCGAACACCGGCTTGCCTGCGTACTTGCGGAACGGCAGACCGATGCTGACGTACGGCCCCTGCACCAGTTTGCCCGGCGCAGAGAGAAAGTCCATCATCACGGTTTCAAATCCGGGCGTGGTGGCCGGGAACGTCGTCGCCAAGAAGTCCGCGACTCCCTGGCGCACCTGTTCGGCAACGATCAAGGGCTGCATGTCATGGGCTCTCTGTTTCTTGTTGGAAACCCGGGTACACGAATGCCCCGGCGATCCGGTCGCAATCGGTCTCACTGACCCCGGCGGCACGCACGGTGGCGAGCCATTGCGCCTGCACCATCTCACGCATCGCTTCGACCAGCGCCGCCGCATCGCCAGGGCGTAGCCCGAAGCGTGTCGCCTGCGAGAGCAGGTTCTGCACGGTGGCCGCACGACCGAAGTCGCCAACCGTCAACGCCAGATCGCGACGCTCGATGCTGACCTGCGGATTGGGCGTCAAATCGTAGGCAGGCGCCAGCTGCCAGTGGCGATCCCGCGCCAGCAAGGCGTGGTTGCGCGGGTGATCGTCGTTGTTGGAGATCAGGGCGTTGAAGCACATTCGCCGGAACAATTCCTGCACGTCCTTCCCGGCCTCAAGGCAGGCACGCCGCACTTCCTCGGCCAGCAATAAATACGACCAGCGCGGTCGATCCTGATAGCCCTCGTCCGCGCGCAGCAAACTCAAGCCGCTGACCATGCGGTGGCGAAAGTATCCCTGCCCGGCCTTGTCACGATCGAAACGGCGCACCAGCAGCACGTCGCGCCCACCGACTGATACGACCTTGCTCTGCGCCACGTCCAGGCCACAACGAGCCGCCAGGCGCAGCATGGCGTGTTCCACTCGCGCCATGTTCCAGCGATCGTCCTTGAGGTTGAACTTGGCCAGCCACAGCGCCCCGTCATCCTCGACCACCACCTTCGGGCGCGCACCGCCCATCGAGGTGCCGGCACGCATCAACTCGGCGACCTGCATCGCCGTGACATTCGTGCCTGCTGCCTCGTCAAGCAGGGCCTGCGCAATCTGTTGCAGCTTCGCCAGCGCCAGAGTCTGGTTGTACTCGCGGCGCGGCGCCGGCGGCTGCACGTTCAAGCCAAAGCCCAACGCGCCGGCGCGATCATCGGCCGACTCCAGCAGATAGCCCAATTCATCCGTTGGTGGCTTGCCGGCGTGGCGTTCGATCACCAGCCGGCCCCAGTAATCCGGCCCGGCGTCGCGCAGCACGCCGAACACGCCCTTGTGATGCGAGGTCCGGTACTCGCGTTCGCCCAAACGCAGCTCGACCGGATCGAACTCAACCGCATCGTCGCGCTCAAGGTAGCGACGGCCATACACGAAGCGCCCGACCGGCACTCCGTCACGGCCGGCTTCCAACTCGAACCGGCCCGCGGTGACCGCTTCCTCCTGCCCAGGCAAGGTGATGTAGACGAAGCATTCGCTCATGGCCGGTCTGCCTCGTCCTCAAAAGTCATTGTCGAGCCGGCGCCGCGGCCGGGCACGCGCGCGGCGGTCGGCCAGTGCATGGCCAACCTCGTCCGTGCCCGGCGCCGCCAGCGGCTCGACCTGTTGCAGCAGGTCATAGGCCCACAGCAGTGCAAAGTAGGTGGCGATGGCGGTGGCAGGCTTGCCTTTCTCGGCATCGGCCACCGCGCGCGGCCCGGTGCCGATTTTCTCCGCCACCTGGACCACGGTGAGATTGCGCCGTAGGCGCGCCGACTTCAGGTTCGCGCCCAGCCGCTGCAGCGCGGTCTCCACCTCCAGTGGGGGCGTGGCACGCAGGAGATTGGCTTTTGTCATATGCCTTAAAGCACCAATAAACAGACGTTGAGTGCGTTATAAGGCCAACTCCATAGAAGGACAAGGCCCCCCGTCGCATATCGCCCCTGAAGGCACAGGTCGAGGTCTGCAGTTGTAGGCCCTACTCGATCATCGTCCGGTCTGTCGGTCAGTCTCTGGAAAATGGCTGAAAGACGGTTTGGTGATCTTCCCACCAATCAGCAAACGCTCTCGATCTCGCCACGCAGTGCGCTTGCGTCCCGCATATATTGCTTCAGCGCGTCTATTTCAGACGACGTCTCCTCCGATGAACTGCGGATCTTGTCCAGCACAGCATTGATCTCATCCACAGGCATCTCATATGCCTCCTTGAATATCAGGGTCACGTCTTCTTTGAACTCATCACGGATTCTTGAAGCGTAATCGCGAAATCCACTGCGGATCTCTCGCCTGACCTTCAGCACATCCTTGGCATGTTCGCTCTGCCGATAGTCATCGCAGGCCTGCAGCCCCAAACCAACTACAGCTAGCGCCGGACCCAAGAACTTGGCCCCTTTACCAATCTTGTCGGCAATCTTGACCGCCTCCCACGCCTTGAACTTGTACCCAATAAATTCACCAATTCCCTTCACCGAAGTATGCAGCGTACTGCCGGACACCGACTTCAATCCTGTCTTCGTTGCATCTCCTACAGCGTTGGCAGCAAGCCAAGAAAGTCCTTTTTGTGACGTATCGAGCACACCCCTGTTGAATGCAGTATCCAATTTCACCGGATTGGCGACATGAGCGAACTCGCCCGGGCGTGAGCGCGACAGCTTGTCGACGTTCAATTCCGTATTGGCTTCAAGCGCTTGCCGCACTTTACTTGCCAACGGGGAGTTCAGGATCTGCCCGTGCGCATCTTCAAGGTCGGCCTGCGACTGTGCCAAGGCAGCCTGAATTTGCGCCTGCGCTTCTTTGCACAGCTCAAGGCTCTGCCTTACGGCAGCCTCCTGCGCTACTTCGAACTGCTCCTGATCAACGTCGAGTGTATCGGCGAGCCTATTGCCCTGCTCGATGATGCCGGCACTCATCGCATCGAGCGCGGCATCAATCTTGCTGGAGAGTTCATGGTGGCTGGACTGATATGCACGGCGAACCTGCTTAAGCAAGCCATTCAGACCCTCCTGTGCCGGATCCGTTACAACCATCGCGTCAAGCTTTGCCTCAAGCGCCGCCTGCAATTGCGAAAGCGGCGTGGTCAATCGCCCGTACAAGCCTCGCTCGGCGACAAATGCGTCAATGGCCTGCGCCAATCCAGTCCGATTGGACTGCTCGATGAGTTCGCTTCGCTCGTGTTCGTCATCCTCATCCAGTCCATCGAAGTAGGATTGAGCATCGGTGAAGATGATCGGGAAATCTTCGGGAATCAGAGGCTCCACGACCTGCGCGATAGCGACGAGCTTGGTTTCGCGATCAGCCGCATCGTTCTCTGACTTGTTGACCACGATCATCATCTCTTTCGCGCGCCCCCGTTTGAAGCACAAGTCGCGAAACGCGGCTCCCACAACGTCGTCGAACAGCTCGTTGGTGATCACGTAGACCAGAAGATCCGCGCTCGCAATCGCCTCAAGCGCGACCTGATCGTGCTGCTCGCACTGGCCGGCGAGGATGCCAGGCGTATCCCAGATATTGAGCGCCTTGTAGTGGTACTGGGTGACGCGATCGGTTGTCACTCCTGCACCGATTTTAATGCCTTCAATGCCCGTCAACATCTTGATCAGAGAAGACTTGCCGGCACTGTACTGTCCAGCAAAGGCCAGATTGAGAGGGGCGACCCCAGCTCCTCGGCCCGCTCCTTCCGTCGCACTACAAATGACGGCATCCGCACCCAGAACACTTGAGGCGCGCCGGCAAAACTCTTGAACCTTTTCCCGCAGTACGTTGTATGCCAGATCCTGCATTTCAGTCCTTTAGATTGCGAAAATTTCAATATTTGTCGAGCAGAGTCCGGCTGCCATCTGGATCCTTCGGTGCGACTTGCCAAGCACCTTGCCCATATTGTCTTTTTTTACCTGCAGCACAACATTGCCATCATGGTCAACGTCGATCCTCTCCACCAAACCGCGGTAAAGAAACGCGACCTTGCTCTCCATACTGCCATCCCTCACCGCGAGAACCTTCTCACCAAGCGCCGCACCTATTTTGGTGAGCAGACTCAGGCTCTTGGGTTGCTCAGACGTCAGGAAATAGCAGGCGTAGCCGGGGGCGCGCACGATTTTCTTCATCCGCGGCAATGCGAAATGTTGCCCTGTCACAACCGCAGCCACTTGGTGAAGCAGCCGGTGGTTGATGTCGTGCCGCAACTGCTCCAATTCACGCTCGGCCCGATCCAGCGTATCCAGAAATGCCGTCAGCGACACACACAGCTGCTGCAGCCTGGCCTCCACGGGGACAATGGTGCCCAGGTGAACTTGCTCCTCAAACCAGTCCAACAGGCTCTTCTTGATCTTGTCCTTGTTCTTCTCGATGTCGTCTGTGATAGAAGCACGCTGCCCACGTTTGGCCTCTGCGAGCTTCTTGGCCCGACTATCGGAGAGCCAAGAAAAAATTCCAAACAGAAGGCCCAGGCCAGCAAATGCCCAGCCAACCGGATTCCAGGAGTTTGCAAACGCAATCGCCCCGATGACGCCAGAAATCGCGGAACCCCATCCATTGATGCGTTTGTAGTCGGTTTTACTGAAGTGACTAGCCTTGCATTCCACGTCGAGTGCATACTCGAGATCAAGACTTTCCTTCAGTTCGCGATGAAATTCCTCAAGCTCGTGGACTACATCATCCATGACCGCTTGTGCCGTACGGCCGATGCGGCTTTCGATCGAATAGCGTTTGACATGGCTATCCCACGCTGCTGCCGCATGCTTGTCCTCGATGTGGTCGTCGACGAAACCAGCAACCGAATCGACCAATAGCTTGAACGCCTTGTCTACCTCACTCGCGATCAAAGCCGGCGCATCACGTAGTTTCTTTTGTTTCCATGAACTCACCCGAACTAGGGAGTTCTCGTACTCTTTCATCAGCGAGGCTATCTTGCCCCGCTGATCACCGATCAGTGCTTCCTGCTGGTCGATATGGTGGAGTGCAGAGTCCAGAAATGTCTGTATGCGCCGAACCGGGCCATTACAAGACACTTCGGCTTGCAGGGCGGCAAGCAAGGTGTCCAACTGGCTGAACTGATGCAGCTTCTCCCCCTCTTCGCCAAGGGTTTTGGTGGCCAGGAATGCCGCCTGCGCATGAATCTGGATGATTGTGATCGCATCAGTCCGCATCCCGGCACGGGCCGCCAGTTTTTCAAGTCGATCCCGATGGCCCGCAATGTCGTCAGCCTTGTAGACATACTTGCCCGGATCCCGAAGGGCGCGACGTCGGTTACCTTCGTTCTCCAAGTCCTTCTTCATGTTCAGGACAAAGATCAATGGCTTGTTGAGCCTTTGCACATAAAGAAGCTCGGAAAATGTCGACTCCTGGATGCTGTCGCTGTTGAGCATGAACAGCACGACATCCGAGCGCTCAAGGATCTCGTGGGCAATCTGCGCATCTTCTTCGCCGTTATAGGCACCGAAGCCGGGCGTGTCGATGATCCTGAGGTTGTTCCATTCATACTCACGCACATCGCGGGTAGTGCGCTGCGCACCCTTGCCGATTGTCGCGCCATTGCCTCGCGTAATGGCCTCTCGAATCGTGCTTTTACCGGCCATGGTGCGACCGAACAACATCACGTTGAAGTGGCAAAGGCCGCGCTTGTGCTTGGTTAAATTACGCTTTCGCTTGGCCTTCAGCTCCGAATATTCGTCACCGAGCGTGTCCAGCATGTCCTGCAGAGAATCACGCTGTGCGTGCTTTCGGGACATGGCTTTCCCGCCGACCACCACCGCCGCCCTCAGCTCCTTCTTCAGGGCAGCAACTATCTTGTCGCACCGTGCAAAATATAGTCCAACGCAATCGAATTCCTGGTGTGCAATGCGCGAACAGGCAGCCAACGCCTGCTGGTACTGATCTTGTACAGCCATCAATGCAGCTCCTTCTGCTGCTGCTCAAAAAACGCCCACGCGGTGCGGTAATCATCCTCGCGGCTGGCGGTCGCAAAGGGTGCGACGTATTCGATGACGCGTTGGTGCGGGCCGTCGGGGAGGGTGTCGTCGGTGACGGGGCGGCGGATGCGGGT
>JAIOJV010000104.1 GCA_019911805.1 Gammaproteobacteria bacterium | reverse complement strand
CATGCAGCAGGTCAGCGCCATCCAAGCACTGTGGCAGCGAGTTCCAGCAAACGGTGGTGCAGCAACACACCGGCCAGTCCGAGCCTAACAGTTCGTTCAAGCCGAACCCGCTTCACGGCGGCAAATTTTTCAGGTATGTTCTTGCTCTATTGCCGCCGTGCAGCGGGTCGGCTTAACTCAGGCGTTAGGCCGCAGACAAGCATCCATATGAACCCTCAAACACTCGCCGTCACGCTCTTTCCCATCCTCTTTGGCATGGTCATTGTGTGGTTCGTGCTTATCAAGCTCCTATTCAATCGGCTTGAGCGGGCTCACCCGCAAAAGTACGAGGCAATGGGCCGACCGTCGCTCTTTCTACGCAATAACATTGCCGGCGGCTGGGCCACTCTCAAGTTCCTAGTTGCTCGGGAGCACAAGACGCTCGATGACAGCTACCTGTCCAAGCTCTCCGACGCCATGCTCGTCTTCTTCGCGGTCTATCTGCTGCTGTTCTTTGGGCTTTTCTTCGCGGTCGCTGGGCAAACACCCCACCCTGCGGCCTAACAATTCGTTCAAGCCGAAACCGCTTCGTTACGGCAAAGGCATGGCAGAAAAAGCTTGCCATGCCTTCGCCTCCACTACGCGGTTCGGCTTAACTCAGGCGTTAGGCACCACATCAACCTAATCGAGGCGCGTATGAGCGGAGCAGTCGTAATCGTCAGCTATCGTGCACTTCCGGAGCGCGTGGACACAGCCAAACGCGAGATTGACACTCTCATCGCTGCCGTCCAAGCCATTGAGCCAGATTGCGGCGGCATCACCATGCTCCAGGACGCGAGCGACCCGACTCGCTTCACGCTGATCGAGTACTGGCCAAGTCAAGAGACTTTTCTTGGGCCGCACATGCAGCAACCACACATTCAATCCTTCATCCAAAGCGCCGGCGCCTTCCTCGCGGGGCCGCCGGATATCTCGTTCTGGCATCCCGTCGGTGGTGCCTAACAATTCATTCAAGCCGACGCCGCTTCGCGGCGCGGCTTAATTCAGGCGTTAGGCTCGGCTGGTGTTCAAAAACTTGCAGAGTAAAGAGCCGGATAATTCTGCATGGGCACTGCTTCTGCACTCGGCCTTCAGCTTCGCCCCGGCAAGCGCCTGTTCCTCTTGCGCGGCCAGTACCGCGCACGCGCCGTCCAGCTTGTCGCTCAGTCCAGGCGCGCTCAACACGCTTGCGCCGCACGTCTTGCTTCAGGCTCGCTCAGTCAGCACTTTGGCGGCCAAGCACGCACATGCGACAACCATGCTTGCGCTGCACGCCATGCAGCAGGTCTGCGCCATCC
>JAIOJV010000103.1 GCA_019911805.1 Gammaproteobacteria bacterium | reverse complement strand
TCCACCGGCGCCGCCAAGGCCGTCGGCAAGGTCATCCCCGAGCTGAACAAGAAGCTCACCGGCATGGCCTTCCGTGTCCCGACCTCCAACGTGTCCGTGGTCGACCTGACCGTCGAGCTGAACAAGGAAACCACGTACGAGAACCTCTGCAAGGTCATGAAGAAGGCCTCGGAAGGCGAGCTGAAGGGCGTGCTCGGTTATACCGAAGAGAAGGTCGTCTCCACCGATTTCCGTGGGTACAGCCTGCCGTCGGTGTTCGACGCCGAGGCCGGCATCGCCCTCGACGGCACCTTCGTCAAGGTCGTGGCCTGGTACGATAACGAGTATGGTTACACCTGCAACATGCTGCGCTTCGTCAAGCATGTAGCGAAATAAAGAGGCAAGATGTAAGAGGCAAGATGCGAGGTACGAGGTACGAGTATTTTTACTTGTATCTCGCATCTTGCAACTTGTCTCTGACATCGGAGATGTATTCGGAGAGGCCCGCCTCCCCCAATCCATTTCCAATACACTTTCCGGAGTTCACCAATCATGTCTGTCATCAAGCTGACCGATCTCGATCTCAAGGGTAAGCGCGTCCTCATCCGCGCCGACCTCAACGTGCCGGTCAAGGACGGCAAGGTCACCTCTGATGCGCGTATCACCGCGTCCATGGCCACCATCAACCACTGTCTGCAGCAGGGCGCGAAGGTGATGGTGACCTCGCACCTGGGTCGCCCGACCGAGGGCGAGTGGTCGGAAGAAGTATCGTTGAAGCCCGTCGCCGACAACATCGGTGGCCGCCTCGGCAAGACCGTGCGCCTGATCAAGGACTGGGTCGACGGTGGTTTCGACGTCGCCGCAGGCGAGCTGGTGGTGCTGGAGAACTGCCGCATCAACGTAGGTGAGAAGAAGAACCTCGACGCGACCGCGAAGAAGTACGCCGCGCTGTGCGATGTGTTCGTGATGGACGCCTTCGGCACCGCGCACCGCGCCCAGGCCTCTACCCACGGTGTCGCCAAATATGCCCCGGTCGCTGCGGCCGGTATTCTGCTGACCGGCGAACTGGATGCACTGACCAAGGCGCTGCTCAACCCGCGACGCCCGATGGTCGCCATCGTCGGTGGTTCGAAGGTTTCCACCAAGCTGACCGTACTGGAAGCCCTGTCCGAGAAGGTCGATCAGCTGGTCGTCGGCGGCGGTATCGCCAATACCTTCCTCAAGGCTACCGGCAAGAACGTCGGCAAGTCGCTGTGTGAGGACGATCTGGTGCCGACCGCACAGGCACTGATCGAGAAGATGAAGCAGCGTGGTGCGAACATCCCGATCGCCGTCGACGTGGTCTGTGGCAAGAAGTTCGACGCCAATGAGCCCGCCGTGCTGAAGGCCGCCGGCGATGTCGATGACGACGACATGATCTTCGACATCGGCCCGCAGAGTGCGCAGGAGCTCGTCGACATCATCATGCAGGCCGGTACCGTGGTGTGGAACGGTCCGGTGGGCGTGTTCGAATTCGATCAGTTCGGGGCCGGCACCCAGGCCATCGCCGAGGCCATCGCCAGGACCGACGCCTTCACGCTCGCCGGCGGCGGCGATACCATCGCGGCGATCCAGAAATACGACATCTACGATCAGGTCTCGTACATCTCCACCGCCGGTGGCGCCTTCCTGGAATTCCTCGAAGGTAAGACCCTCCCGGCCGTGGCCATCCTGGAAGAGCGGGCCAAACAATCGTGAGGAGCGAGGCGTGAGGCGGGAGGCGTGAGGCGCACGGGTTGAAGGGGGTTTCTCTTCACGCCTCACGCCTCCCGCCTCACGCTTCACTGAAAAAACCATGATGCGTAGAACCAAGATCATCGCAACCCTCGGGCCGGCGACGGACGATGCCAAGTCCCTGGATGAACTCATCCAGGCCGGTGTCGACGTCGTGCGGCTGAACTTCTCCCACGGTAGCCATCAGGAGCACGTCGAGCGTGCCCAGACGGTGCGTAACCGCGCCCGTGCCCATGGCCGCCAGGTCGGCGTACTCGTCGATCTGCAGGGCCCGAAGATCCGCATCGACCGTTTCCAGGAGGGCAAGGTGCTCCTCGAGGACGGTGCGCGCTTCGTCCTGGATGCCAAGCTGCCGGTCGACGCCGGCACCCGGGAGCGGGTCGGCATCAGCTATAAGCAGCTGCCCGAGGACGTCACCCGCGGCGATACCCTGTTGCTGAATGACGGCGCCATCGTGCTGTGGGTAGAGGACGTCAACGGTGCCGAGATCGAGACCCGCGTGGTGGTCGGTGGTGAGCTGTCCAACAGCAAGGGTATCAACCGTCAGGGCGGTGGGCTGTCCGCCAAGGCGCTGACCGACAAGGACCGCGCCGACATCAAGATCGCCGCCGAGATGCGTGCCGACTACGTCGCGGTATCCTTCCCGCGCAGCGCCGAGGATATCCACGAGGCGCGCGAGCTGTTGCGTGCCGCGGGTGGCCACGGTGGCATCGTCGCCAAGATCGAGCGCGCCGAATCCATCAACAACCTCGAAGAGATCATCCAGGCCACCGACGTGGTCATGATCGCGCGCGGCGACCTGGGCGTGGAGATCGGCGACGCCGAGCTGCCCGCCGTGCAGAAACGCATCATCCAGGTGGCCCGCACCCTGGACCGCGTGGTCATCACCGCGACGCAGATGATGCAGTCGATGGTCGAGAGCCCCATCCCCACCCGGGCCGAGGTGTTCGACGTCGCCAACGCCGTCATCGATGGTACCGATGCCGTCATGCTGTCCGCCGAAACGGCAACTGGAAAATACCCGGCCAAGGTCGTACAGGCCATGGATCGTATCTGCAAGGGTGCGGAGCGCCAGCGCATCAGCAGCAACACCGAACGCCGCCAGCAGATGCGCTTCAACCGCACCGATGAGGCCATCGCCAAGGCCGCGATGTATACCGCCAACCATCTGGGCGTGAAGGCAATCGCGGCCCTGACCGAGTCCGGCGCGACACCGCTGTGGATGTCGCGCGTCAGCTCCGGCATCCCCATCTACGCCTTGACGCGTCATGTCGAAACCCGTAGAAAGGTAACCCTTTACCGTGGCGTCTACCCGGTCAGCTTCGACGTGACCACCACCGACCACGCCGAGGTGAACCGCGAGGCGATCGACGAACTCATGCGCCGCGGCGCGGTGCGTGACGGCGATCTGGTGATCATCACCAAGGGCGATCTGGCCGGTGTCCTGGGCGGCACCAATGCCATGAAGATCGTCCGGGTAGGAGAGCACGAACGGGCCGTCCAGGGTTGATTCACCCGGACAATCCCCGACGAATTGTAGAGCTGAACCGGCGTCCACCTCCGGCCTAGAATGGCCCTCCGGTCGCCAATCGAATGACCTTACGATTAAAAACAGATCTCCAAGGAGAGAACCATGGCCTTGATATCCCTGCGTCAATTACTGGATCACGCCGCCGAGCACCAGTACGGTGTACCGGCGTACAACGTCAACAACATGGAACAGATGCACGCCATCATGCAGGCGGCCAACGAGACCGACAGCCCGGTGATCGTGCAGGCCTCCGCCGGTGCGCGCAAATATGCCGGCTCGCCGTTCCTGCGTCTGCTCATGCAGGCCGCCGCCGAGCAGTACCCACACATCCCGATCGTCGTGCATCAGGACCACGGTGCTTCCCCGGCCGTGTGCATCCGTTCCATTCAGCTCGGCTTCACCTCCGTCATGATGGATGGCTCGCTGATGGAAGACATGAAAACCCCCGCCAGCTATGACTACAACGTCGATGTCACCCGTCGCGTCGTCGAGATGTCGCACGCCTGCGGCGTGTCCGTCGAAGGCGAGCTGGGCTGCCTGGGCTCGCTCGAGACCGGCATGATGGGCGAAGAGGACGGTCACGGTTCCGACGAGCAGCTCGACCACTCGCAGCTGCTGACCGACCCGGAAGAGGCCGCCCAGTTCGTGAAGGAGACCGGCGTCGACGCGCTGGCCATCGCCATCGGCACCAGCCACGGCGCCTACAAGTTCACCCGTCCGCCGACCGGCGACATCCTGGCCATCCAGCGCATCAAGGAAATCCACAGCCGCATCCCCGACACCCACCTGGTGATGCACGGTTCCTCCTCGGTGCCGCAGGAATGGCTCAAGATCATCAACAGCTTCGGCGGCGACATGGGTCAGACCTACGGCGTGCCGGCCGAAGAGATCGTCATCGGTATCAAGAATGGCGTACGCAAGGTCAACATCGACACCGACCTGCGCATGGCCTCTACCGGCGCCGTCCGCAAGTTCCTGGCCGAGAACCCGAAGGAATTCGACCCACGCAAGTGGCTGACCGCCTCGACCAAGGCCATGAAGGATATCTGCAAGGCCCGCTACGAGGCCTTCGGTACCGCCGGCAACGCCGCCAAGATCAAGCCCATCGATCTGGAGGTCATGACCCAGCGCTACACCAGTGGCGAACTGGACCCGCGCGTCAACTGAGCGGTCGTTCGGAGTAGTGACAAGGGCGGCCACTGGCCGCCCTTTTCGTTTCCGGGGAAATGGCGAACCGCCAAGACGCCCCGCGCTTCAATGGCTGAAATTCCTTTGCACAGATTTAATCGCCAAGGCAATCGTCACATACGCCCAGCCATGGAAAATCATCTCTACAGCGACCAGTAATCCGATAAACCATAATGCCGAGGCTGGCCACTGAAAGAAAATCATGGCACCGAGTACCAAGGAAACGATCCCCGCCAAGAGCACCCAACCCCAAGCAAGACCATCGCCCTTTAGCTGGAAGCCCATAAAAATCCGTAGCAGACCGATAACAATGAATGATGCTGCCAATAAAGCAGTTATGGCCATGGAACCAATCAGTGGTTTGGTGATCAGTAGGGTGCCGGCCAGCAAGTACAGGCCTGCTATGGCAATATGCAACATGATGCTTTTCCAGCCTTTGCATTTAAAAGCATCGATAACCTGTAAAACACCCCCAATCAGTAACAATACACCGAAAAACAATACCGTAACGACAGTCATCGCCATGCTCATACCCAAGGCAATGGTGCCTAAGACGATAAACAGAATACCCAAAGCCAATAACCATCCCCAGCTGCGTTTTAAATCACCGAAGACGGCTTCAAAATCCTGCATTGCGTTTTGATTGATTCCATTCATAACGAACTCCAGTCATCTGCGTGCCATAGAGTTAACTATATTTAGCACACAATCACGGCTGTTCTATAAACCGGGAGTGAAAAAGGCGTAAACCTCAAGCAGATGTTACGATGATTGTGCTGGAAAACACGGTAACAGGCTGTACTAGAAGGAAGATGAAATGGCTCGCTTACAAGACAAGGTCGCGATAGTTACCGGGCAGCGCAGGGTATGGGCACGGCGACGTGATGCCGGCAGATTGCCGTGTGATAGCAGCAACAGACCTTTTTATGAGTCAGTTGGCGAGGACGAGGAAGCCGCTGCCGTGGGCCTGCTCCATCTGGGTGGTCGGGGCCATGGCACGGCTACGCCGTGTCGACATCGCTGATGAGGCACACCTACATCGGGCGCTTCGGCTGATAATGAGAACCGTGCTATGCAAAGTCATCCGTTATCATGGCGTATCCAACCCGGCGTCAGGGTGTATGTGGCATGAGCATTAATTGGGTGCTGCTGATCATCGGTGGACTGTTTGAAACCGGCTTTGCGATCAGCCTGGGTAAGGCCCAGCAGACCAGCGGTGAACAGATGTGGTTTTGGCTGGCCACGTTTGCGGTGTGCGTTGGTATCAGCATGTACCTGTTGTTCAGGGCCATGGGTGGCGACAAGGCCATTCCGGTAGGCACTGCCTATGCGGTGTGGGGCGCGATCGGCGCAATCGGTACCGTGGTAGCCGGTATTCTGCTGTTTCACGAACCGGTTACGTTCTGGCGTATGTTTTTTCTCAGCAGCCTGGTGTTATCGGTGGTGGGATTGCAGGTGGTCAGCAGTGTCTAGCACACATTGGGGACGGGTGATGTAACGGTTGCTGGCAGATGGTGCTTCCATTCAACATGAAGTATAAGTACATGGAAAGTACTATCCTACAGACATGAACTTTGCTAGTACTACACGAAATTGTTCACACGAATCTGCAATGATGTTCAGCTTGCAAGTGTGGTTAACCTAGAGTTCGGGCACAACCAACAACAGGCGCCCGCAGCGGACAGCATACGCAGGAGATCTACATGTCTCGCTTGCCCTTGAAATCCTCTCGCCTGGGACGCCGCCAGTTGCTCAAGCTGGGGCTGGGTGTCGGCGTTGCCGGTCTGATGCCACTTTCCAGCCTGTGGGCCAACACCGTCTCGACCCGGGCCCGCATCGTCATCCTGGGCGGCGGTGCCGCCGGCATGAGCATGGCCAATCGCCTCACCAAGCGCCTGAGCGGTGCAAGCATCACCGTGGTGGAACCGCGCGAGCTGCATCACTATCAGCCGGGCTGGACACTGGTCGCCTCCGGCGTCTGGCAAGCCGAACAGACGCTACGACCCAATGCCGAATTCCGCCCCGCCGGCATCGACTGGGTGAAAGGACCGGCGGTGGCGATCGATGCCGAGCAGCGCCGCATTACCCTGGCCGACGCCAGCACCCTGGAGTACGACGTGCTGGTGGTGGCCACCGGTTTGCAGCTCAATTACCATTTGATTGAAGGCATGTCGCCGGAGCTGATCGGCAGCCACGGCATCGGCAGCGTTTACGCGAGCCTTGACGCTGCGAGCCGCACCCGTGACACCATCGATGGCTGGCTGGCTCACGGGGGTGGCCAGGGCATCTTCACCGCGCCGCAAACGGCCATCAAGTGCGCTGGCGCGCCCGTCAAGATGACTTTCACCACCCTTTCCAGAATCAAGGCCGCCGGGGCACGGGATCGCTTCAAGCTGGACTACTTCACTGCCGGTGGCGGTATGTTCAGCCAGCCCTGGGTCAACGATTTCCTGATGCAGCGCTTCGATCGGGAAGCTATCTCCCGCCATCATTCCCAGTATCTCAGCGCCATTGATCCCGGCGCGAAACAGGCCGAATTCACCTCCCGGGATGGCGACACCGAGGTGCGCGACTACGACTTCATCCACGTGGTGCCGCCGATGAGCGCCCCGGACTTCGTCAAAGACAGCGATCTGATCGCCCAGGACGGCCCCTTCAAGGGTGAATGGCTCGATACCGATATCCACACCCTGCAGCATCATCGCTACCCGGAGGTGTTCGGCATCGGCGATGTGATCGGCGCCCCGATCAACAAGACCGCCGCCAGCGTCAAAGCCCAGGCGCCCGTGGTGGAAGCCAACATCGCCGCCTTCCTGCAGGAGAAGGCGCTGCCTGCCCGCCACAACGGCTATACCTCCTGCCCGCTGATCACCGATATCGGCAGGGCGATGCTGGTGGAGTTCGGCTACGACAACGACATGGCCTTTCTGCCCTCCTTCTCCTTCATCGATCCGAAGGAGGAATCCTGGTCGGCCTGGGTGCTCAAGGACTACCTGCTCCAGCCCGCCTATTACGCCATGCTCGCTGGCCGCGTCTGAGGAGACCCGACATGACATTTTCCCTTGCCGGCATCCTCGCGGTGCTGTCCTACGCCCTCCCGCCCTTTCTGCCGCTGATTCTGGCTGTCCTGGCGGTGCTGCTGCTCGTCCAGCTGCTCGCCAGGTGGCGCAACTACCGCACCGGTAGCTACCGCTGTATGCCGGCTGCCATGATGGCGCTGCTGGCCGGCCTTGCGACGGGCTGGTGGCTGCCGGCATTGACCCATTCCCGCCTGGCGTTCGTGACCACCGTCATCGACTGGGTCGCGCTCATCGCCGCAGCGCTGGGCGTAGCCCTTGTAACCTGGCTGGTACTGCACCCACTGAGCTACCTGGTCCGCGGTCCGCGCCACGGCTGAGCCACACGCCCGAAGAGCCGGGCATGGGTTCTTCGAGCGTCCTATCCGTCTGCTCAAATAAACCCGCGAAACAGATACACACTCAGCAGGGCGCCCAGCAATGCCACGAGGGCGTTGGTCATCATCCCGAACTGTAGACTGTAGCCGACCGGGATCTCGACCGGCCTGAGTGTCCGCAGGATGCGCCGATGCTGCAGCACGGAATACAGTGCTACGAACGACGCCAGCAGGATGAAGCCCAGACCCACGATGAACGAGAAGTGCCGTTGCAGTATGTGCACCTCGTCCTTGCCGACGATCCCGAGGAACAGCCCAAAGCGTTCGATGACGAAACCGAACGCCATGAGCGAGATACTGGTGCGGTTCCAGGCGAGCAGGGTGCGCTCGGCGGCGAACAGGACACGGGGATCGTTCAAGTCGGACATGGGAATCCCGGCTCAGTCGGTGGAGGGAATTTGGGGCCGGCGATACCGGGGATGATCAGCGCGACGGACAGCAGCCAGGCCCCACTGCATCGCGGGAAGGCCGGGATGGTCTCCGCCGGGGCTGTCGAGGGCGTCATTCAGATGCCCCAACGTACCGCCGGGTCGTATGTCCGCTCACGGCTGATAGGGGATGGTCACCGCTCCACCCTGCGGGTCCGGCCGGCAGTGGTAAACATCGAAGGTGCGCTGGCCGTTGACGATGTCGCCGACCGGCACGACGGTGTCACCATCGAGGTTGGGTGCCTCGTTGCGTGCCAGGGTCGCCAGTTCCTCGCTCATGGTGCGGTAGCTGCGCGGGACACCAGCGACGTTGTCCAGCACCGATACGGTGGTGGTGCCGACCTTGCGGCAGTTCATTACGTCCGCCGCTTCCGCGACACGCACCTCGCGTGCCTGTTCGGTGGGCTTGACCCAGGCGCAGGCGGATGTGAGCAGTGCCACGCCGAGCAGCAGGGAAAGGCGCCAGTTCCACATAGAGACCTCGCTGTCATGTCAGACCGGTGAAAATGCCGGCAGATAATACCACCCACGCGGGCCGTGCTCACCTGCCTCACCGGTCTGTTGGTGCAGGCGGATACAGACATTGGCCACGGAAACACACGGAAGAACACGGAAGGCGGCCCTGCGGTGGATTTTACATTCTGTGTGCTTCCGTGTGTTTCCGTGGCCATTGCCGTTTTGGCCCTCACACTGCCAGTGGCGCGGGGCCCGGTGTGTCAGGCTGCGCCTCGACGCACCCTACGAGCGGCCCGTGGCCATCGTCCGCCCTCACACTGCCAGCAGCGGCTCGTCCAGCGCCGCGGCCTGCTCGCGCAGCTGCAGGATATGCTCTTCCCAGTAGCGTGGTGTGTTGAACCAGGTGAAGGCCTGTGGAAAGGCGGGGTCGTCCCAGCGACGTGCGATCCAGGCGGCGTAGTGCAGCATGCGCAGCGTGCGCAGCGCTTCGATCAGGTGCAGCTCGCGACGGTCGAAGTCGCGGAACAGCTCGTAGCCGGCGACGATCTCGGACAGCTGCAGCGCCATCTCGTGGCGATCGCCAGACAGCAGCATCCACAGATCCTGTACCGCCGGGCCGCTGCGGCAGTCGTCCAGATCGACGAAGTGCGGGCCGTCATCGGTCCAGAGGATGTTGCCCGGGTGGCAGTCGCCGTGCAGGCGGATGTGGGTGACGTCGCCGGCGCGCCGGAAGGCGGTATCGATCTGCCGCAGCAGGTCCTCGGTGAGCGTGCGGTAGGCCAGCTCGATGTGCGGTGGGATGAAGCCATGCGCCTGCAGATACTGACAGGACTGGGTGCCGAAGGTCTCGATGTCCAGGGTCGGCCGGTGCGCGAAGGCGCGCACCTCACCCACCGCATGGATGCGCCCGAGGAAGCGCCCCAGCCATTCCAGCTTGTCCGGGTCGTCGAGATCCGGCCAGCGTCCGCCCCGGCGGGGGAAGAGGGCAAAGCGGAAGCCGGCGTATTCGAACAGGGTGTCGCCGTCGTCGCTGCGCACTGGCGCGACCACCGGGATCTCGGCGTCGGCGAGTTCCAGGGTGAAGGCGTGCTCTTCGAGGATGGCCGCGTCGTCCCATCGCCCGGGGCGGTAGAACTTGGCGACCAGGAAGCCTCCACCCTCCAGGCCGATCTGGTAGACGCGGTTCTCGTAACTGTTCAGCGCCAGCAGATGGCCGCTGGTTGCATGGCCGCGCGCCTCCACCGCCTGCAGGACGGTGTCCGGATCGAGGCCGGCGTAGACGGGCACATGTGGGCTATCGGTCATGGCCGACACTATACCTGCATGCGGCGGGATGTGCCGATGGCCGGGCTGAATCGGGTTGGGGCGCAGGGGTGGTCTGGTGTCATGCCACGAACGATGACGACTGGCACGGCAGTGTGCCTGGCCGCACCCGGATGCATCCTACAGAACCTATGGCCACGGAAACACACGGAACAACACGGAAGATGGTCCTGTGGATGATTTTTCATTCCGTGTTGTTCCGTGTGCTTCCGTGGCCAATTCCTGTATCAGCCCGTACCGGAGGATCGGCCTGCGTAGGGTGCGTCGGCGCCAGCGACGCACCGGCCCGCGCCGCGCCCGCCGGCTCAATACCCCTTCAGATGCTTGGCCTCGAACGGGTGCGTGGTGTCGCCGCCGAGTACCAGGCGCAGCATGCTGTTCATGGTCGGTGCGTCGTTGTCGAAGCCGCCGTGCGAGGCCGCGGTGGTCTTGTCGCGGTGTGTGGCGGTGTCGTAGTGGCGCACCCGGCGGGTGATGCCCTCGCAGTCGAGTTCGTCCAGGTATTTCGCCATGCCCATCAGCGGCACCACCGCGTTGCGTCGCTCGTACGAGCGTGACACCAGATACAGCAGCGACTTGCGGTAGATCTGTGCGACGTTGTCATCCCGTTCGGTCTTGTCGTCGAGCAGGAAATGATGCAGATGGCCGACGGTCCGGTCCTTGAGTGCCGGGCGGATCTGACTGTTGAACAACGCCGTGGTACAGGCCGGCGCGAACAGGATCAGGTTGTCGATGGCCGGGCCACCGAGCGTACGCCAGCGCTCCAGCAGATGCCCGAACCAGATGGAGCCCGCGCTGTGGCCGACCAGGTGTAGCCGCGGACGCTGGCTCTCGGGCAGCTCCGCCAGCGCCGCGAACAGCAGGGCCAGCGTCCGGGTGCCGGCGGCCTCCGTGCGGAAGGCGTATTCGGCATCGGTCCGCATCTCCTTCCACAGCGCATGTCCGAGCGCATGGGTCGCGCGCTCGACGACCTTGTCCCACCAGTCGCTCGGCCCGCCGGCACGCTCCTGGGCGAAATCCTCCTTGCCGAGCAGGACGTCGCGCAACTCGGGAAACATGCCGGTCTCCCAGATGAAATGGATCTCATGCACTTGATTGGCCTCGAATACGGGCCGCCAGGCGCCGACGCGCGCGGCACAGGCCTTCACGTCGTTGAGACCACCGTGCGCGTACAGCAGCAGATGCTTCGGCGCCGTGTTGCCGTCCAGGCCCACG
The DNA here is from genome assembly GCA_019911805.1 of Gammaproteobacteria bacterium. Lineage (NCBI taxonomy): Bacteria > Pseudomonadati > Pseudomonadota > Gammaproteobacteria > Gammaproteobacteria bacterium. Next base: position 8,472 of record JAIOJV010000103.1, on the reverse strand, counting down.
GCACGGCGCACGCTACCGTGCACCTCCGCCTCCTTGGAGGGGTAGTCGCCGAAGGGGTCGAACTGGCCATCGTCGATGTGGACGTAATGGTCGGCGATCTCATGGCGTGGCGGCGCCTCGGTGCGTGCCTTCGATTGGCCGCCGATGTTGACGTAGGCCCCGCGCTCGAGCGCACGTGCGTCCCGCACCGGCAGGGCAGTACGCGCGACCCAGGCGTCCCAGAGGTTGTCGTCGCAGTCCTCATACGTCCAGATCGCGCAGCCCTCGTAGCGGGTCCGCCCGATCTTCACTCCGCCCCAGCGCTTGCCCCAGGAGTTCTGGATGATGAATCCGTCCGGCGTGTAGCCGATGATCGCGAAGGCGTGCCCGCCCTGACCCTTCCAGCCCTGCTTGTAGGCGATGATGCCGTCGCGCGCGTGGCTCTCGTCCCAGCCGACGTGCGTCTGCGCTGCGGCATAGATCGCACCGGTCTCGTTCAGCGCCGTGTGCAGATCGGCGCGCCGCGGCAGGACGCGGTAATAGGTGCCCAGCGGAAACGCCAATGCCGCTTGCTGACGCTCGGCGGTGAGATGACCGGGCATGGCAGGGTCATAGGACCAGTCCGCCTCGGGGCACACGCCACTCTTGTACCAGCCCTTCATGGCGCCGCGCGCGCTGGAGCCCTCGTAATGGTCGCCCGGCCAGTGGTCATGGCGTTTGGCCGTCTCATAGAGCATCCGGGCACTGACCGGCGTGCGGATACCCTGCAGGCGGTTCATGTAGTCGATGACGGCCGCGAGCCCGAAGCCCGTGCAGGTACCCTCCATGCCCTGATCGCGGATGAAGATGCAACGCTTCTCGGGCAGCAGCTGTGATGCGACGGGGATGAGTGCGGGCTCGTAGAGGCGGTCGCGGAAGTCCAGCGAGTCGCGGCGGGTGACGGGCTTGGTGGACATGGTGGGTGCTCCTTGCGTACTGTCGTGGTTCGTAGAGTATTGATGAAGATGCCACCGGTCGTCACGCCGTGTGTCAGCTGTCGCCCGACTCCGCTGGTGGCACGGGCGGGGTCGGCTGACCATTGGACCAGCTGCGCACATGCAGGTCGCGCTGTGGGAAGGGGATCTCGATGCCTTCCGCGCGGAAGGCCGCCTCGATGGCAAAATTCAGATCACTGATCACCGACAGCCGCTCGTTGATGTTGCGCACGAAGCAGCGCAGCTCGAAGTTCAGTGCGCTGTCGCCGAAACCCAGGAACAGCACCTTCGGATCCGGATAGGAGCCGTTGGTGATGACGTTGGGGTGCTCGCGGGCAATCTGCTCCAGGGTCGTCTTCACCTTCTGAGTGTCGCTGCCGTAGGCCACGCCGATCGGGATGCGCGCACGGCCCTGGGTGTCGTAGAGCATCCAGTTGGTGACCTGCTGCGAGATCAGCTCCGAGTTCGGTACGATGACGTCAGCGCGATCGAAGGTCTGGATCTGGGTGGAGCGGATGCGGATGCGCTTCACATAGCCCTCGGTACTGCCCACCACCACCCAGTCGCCGGTCTTCACCGGGCGCTCGAACAGCAGGATCAGGCCCGAGACGAAGTTGTTGACGATGTTCTGCAGGCCAAAGCCGATGCCCACCGACAGCGCGCCGGCGATGATGGCGAGGTTGCGGAACTCGAAGCCCGCCACCGCCAGGCCGATGATGGCGGCCACGGTGATCATCACATAACCGCTGATGGTGACCACCGCCTCGTGCGCGCCGGGCTCGAGACGCGCATAGCGGCGTCCGTGGCGATCCAGCCGTGTCTGCAGCCAGTGCGCCAGCACGACCAGCAGCGCAAACAGCGCCAGTGCCGCCAGGATGCGCACCGGCACGAGCTGGAACGTACCCAGCGGGAAGCCCCGGATGAGATAGTCCTCGATCTGTTGCACCGTCGCGGCCGAGACCTGCCAGATGCGCAGCAGCGCGTAGCCGCACACGGCCCACAGCAACAGGCTGGTCGCCGCGCGCAACCACAGCATGCCGGGGATGGCATGCCCCGGGGCCACGCCGAGCAGATGGCGCAGCCGTCGTGGCCAGGCCCCTTCGCCCTGCTCCAGCGCATCGTGCAGCTCGCGGAACAGCCGCGCTGCGACCAGGGTCACGCCGAATGCGATCAGGGAGCCCAGGATGACGCGTACGATGCCCAGCGCCAGGTTGCGGTAGCCGACCCACTCTGCTGCCAGGCTGACGACCAGGATCAGCGCCATCAGCAGTCCCAGCCAGCGCAGTGCGTCCTTTTCGCGCATGCGGGCGAACAGCCACAGTGCCCAGATCATGTTCAGGAACAGCAGGCCGGCGTACAGGCCGCGGGTCAGCAGGTAGGCATCGTCCGGCAGGTGCTGCGCCAGCAGGGTGGAGAACACCAGATAACCGAAGAAGGTCAGCAGCGCCAGTACACGCAGACGCCGCGCCATCTGGCGCGTGAGCTCGTCGCTTGCCGCCAACAGCTTGCGCATCGGTGGCCGGGGTGCGAGCGTCCAGTGGATGACGATCAGCGTCAGCAGGTAGACCGGCAGCCCGTAGAGCAGCACGTTCACGAAGGGCACCGGTCGGATGGTGTAGGTCAGTGCATAGACGAACACCGCAGCGGCGGTGCTGGCCAGCAGCTGCGGCAGATAGTGCAGCGTCGCCGCCCACAGTGACGGGCCGACACCGATGGTGGCATCGGCGGCCGGAGGCCGTGCCGCCAACCGGCGCCGGTGGGCGCGGCGCAGTAACACCCCGGGCAGGGCGGCCACGACCACCAGCAGCGCGAACCACAACCACTGGGAGGCCGTCAGGTTGGTGAGTCCGGCATGCTGCTGCACGAACTGCGCCGTGACTGCCCCGAGCAGTGGCGCGCTGTGCCAGTTGTCGACCAGCAGCGCCAGCAGGCCGGGGCCGCGCGCGAACAGGCGTTCGGCTACCATCAGCTTGAGCCGTTCCGCGACGCGCTGCGCGAGCTTGTCGCTCTGCAGGTTGAGCACGCGACATTCGGCCAGGCGGCGCTCCTGCCCGGCGATGGACTGCTGGATCTCCTTGCGCTCGCGGGCGACGTCTGCCGTCTCGCCTTTGGCGGCTGCACCCAAGGAGGCAAGATCGGCCTGCAGCTGCGCCAGCGCCGCGCCGGTCTTGGTGATGCAGTCCGCCACCGACGCCCGGCCACCGCTGATTCGGTCGGCCCAGGCCTTGAGCTGATCCTCGCCCACGGTCCCGTCCTTGGCGATCTGGCGCTCGATGTCGTTGAGGCGTTCGGCGTAGGTCGCCAACGTGTTCGCGGCCGCCTCGGTGACGGTCTCGGCGGCCAGATTGGGCGGCGCCAGGACGGTGAGGATGGCGAGCAGCATGAGCGCGAGGGCGCGCAGAGGGCGGGTGACGGTCGAAGACGAGGGCATGGGGGCGGCTTCGGGCGGTGAGAGAAATGTGATTATTGGGCCTCGTACGAGGTGGCACAAGGATATCTGGTATGGATACCTCCGGGAGGAGGGGATCTGGATGCCCGCAGCGGGCATCTCACACGGGTAGTCTGGTGGCGGTGGATATAGGTCAAGCGGATGGCAACAAGCCCTGCCGGGCGGGGTTGGCCTGTGGGATGATCCGGAGGGTATGATGCGGCCCGGAACGAGAGGAGAACAGACGGCCATGCAGACCAAGATCCAACTGCCCGAGTCGGAGATGCCGACCCACTGGTACAACGTCATTACCGATATGCCCAACAAACCGCTGCCCTACCTGGGGCCGGACGGCCAGCCGGTCCCCCCGGAGGCGATGGCGGCGATCTTCCCACCGAGTATCCTCGAACAGGAGATGTCGGGCGAACGCTGGATCCCGATCCCGGAGGAGGTCCGCGAGGTATTGCGTCTGTGGCGGCCATCGCCGCTGTACCGCGCCCACCGCCTGGAGGCGGCGCTGCAGACGCCGGCGAAGATCTACTACAAGAACGAGGCGGTGAGCCCGGCCGGCTCGCACAAACCCAACACCGCCGTCGCCCAGGCCTGGTACAACAAGCAGGCCGGCATCAAGCGCCTGGCCACCGAGACCGGTGCCGGCCAGTGGGGCTGCTCGCTGGCGCTCGCCGGGCAGATGTTCGGGCTGGAGGTACGCGTCTATATGGTGAAGGTCAGCTACGAGCAGAAGCCCTACCGGCGCTCACTCATGCAGACCTGGGGTGCCGAGGTGTTCGCCAGCCCCACCGACCAGACCGAGGCCGGCCGGCAGATCCTCAAGGCGCATCCGGACTCGCAGGGCTCGCTCGGCGTCGCCATCTCCGAGGCGGTGGAGGAGGCGGCCAGCCGCAAGGACACCAACTACGCACTGGGCTCGGTGCTCAACCACGTGCTGCTGCACCAGACCATCATCGGTGAGGAGGCGCGGCGCCAGCTCGCCCTGGTCGACGATTATCCCGACATGGTGTTCGCACCCTGCGGCGGCGGTTCCAACTTCGGCGGCATTGCCTTTCCATTCTTCGCCGACAAGGCCGCCGGCAGCAAGGTGCGGCTGGTCGCCGTCGAACCCACCTCCTGCCCGACGCTCACCAAGGGCGTGTATACCTACGACTTCGGTGACGCCGTCGGGCTCACGCCGCTGATGAAGATGTACACCCTCGGCCACGACTTCATGCCACCGGGCATCCACGCCGGCGGGCTGCGCTACCATGGCGATTCCGCACTGGTCAGCCAGCTCTACCACGAGGGCCTGATCGAGGCGGTGGCCGTGCCGCAGCTGGAGACCTTCGAGGCCGGTGTGTTGTTCGCGCGCACCGAGGGCATCCTGCCCGCGCCCGAATCCAACCACGGGATCGCCGCCGTGATCCGCGAGGCGCGGGAATGCGCCCGGACCGGCGAGCCGAAGACGCTGCTGTTCAATCTCTCCGGCCACGGCCACTTCGACATGAGTTCCTACGATCGCTACTTCAGCGGCCAGCTGGAGGACTTCGAGTATCCGGAAGAGGCGATCCGGGAATCGCTGCGGCATCTGCCGCAGGTGGGGTAGGAGCCTGGGATCAAGGGAATGGGAGCAATCGAGCCCCCCATGACTGTGCCATTAATTTTTACCCTGAAAACCCTCATTTCAGCCACGGAAGCACACGGAAAAACACCGACAAGAGCATAAGCTTCACACGACATCCCACGTCACCTGCCACGTGCTGGGGCAGGGTTTCGTGACGCGGTTTCATCTCGATGTCTTCCGTGTGCTTCCGTGGCAAATCTGGTTTTGGGTTTATGGGACAGCAGTGAGTCTGGCCTTATTGATCCTCAGGGATGGGTCATGTCCAGCGGTACGATCCAGGCGTCGTACTGTTCTGCCGTGACCTGCCCCGAGGCCAGCGCCGCCGCGCGCAGCGTCAGGCCCTCGCGGTGCGCCTGTTTGGCGATCGCGGCCGCCTTGTCGTAGCCGATATGGCGGTTGAGCGCCGTCACCAGCATGAGGTTCTTGTTCAGGTTCTCGTCGATCTTCGCGACATTCGGTTCGATGCCGATGGCGCAGTGGTCGTTGAACGCGCCGCAGGCGTCGCTCAGCAGGGAGATGCTCTCCAGCACGTTGTGCACCATCACCGGCTTGTAGACGTTCAACTGGAAATTGCCCTGGCTACCGGCGAAGGCCACCGCCGCGTCGTTGCCGAACACCTGCACGCACACCATGGTCAGCGCCTCGGCCTGGGTCGGGTTGACCTTGCCCGGCATGATCGATGAGCCGGGCTCGTTCTCCGGAATGATCAGTTCACCGATGCCGCAGCGCGGACCGCTGGCCAGCCAGCGCACGTCGTTGGCGAGCTTCATGAGTCCTCCGGCCAGTGTGCGCAGCGCGGCCGAGACCTGCACCAGCGCATCGTGCGCGGCCAACGCGAAGAACTTGTCGGGTGCGCTGCGGAACGGCTGGCCGGTCAGGGCGGCAATGTGGCGCGCCGCACGATCGCCGAACTGCGGGTGTGCGTTCAGTCCGGTGCCGACCGCGGTGCCGCCGATGGCGAGGTCGTACAGCCCGGGCAGGGCAGCGCGCACCGCCTGGATACCGAAGTCGAGCTGCGCGACCCAGGCACCGATCTCCTGGCCGAGCGTGATGGGTGTGGCATCCTGCAGATGCGTGCGACCGGTCTTGACGAGGTCTTGGTAGGCCTGAGCCTTGGCGGCCAGCGTGGCGCGCAGGCGTGCGCTGGCGGGGAACAGTGCGTGTTCCAGCTCCTCGACCACGGCGATGTGCATGGCGGTCGGGAAGGTGTCGTTGGACGACTGGCCGCGATTGACGTGATCGTTCGGGTGCACCGGCTGCTTCGAGCCCAGGGTACCGCCGGCCAGCTCGATGGCGCGGTTGGCGATGACCTCGTTGGCATTCATATTCGACTGCGTGCCGGAGCCCGTCTGGAATACGACCAACGGAAAATGCGCGTCGAGTTTTCCATCGATGACCTCGCCGGCAGCTGTCACGATCCGCGCGGCGACGTCGGCCGGCAACTCGTCGAGTTCGGCATTGGCCTGGGCCGCGGCCTTCTTGAGTACGCCCAGCGCCCGGATCATCGGCCGCTGCCAGCAAAAGCGCGCGACGCCGATGGGGAAATTGTGGATGGAACGCTGGGTCTGTGCGCCCCAGTAGCGGTCGGCGGGCACATCGATCGCGCCCATGGAATCGGTCTCGGTGCGGCTTGCGCTCACGACAGGCCTTTCGGGGGAAGCGGGTTGGCCGTAGATGCTAACGCCAAGCCGGCGTGGTTTCCACCGCCAAACGTTTCTGCCGGCCGGCAGGGCGCGCTAAGCACAGCACATCGCGCCGGATGTCCTTTCAACGAGGCATGGCGCGTCCAGGCATCCAACGCGCTATGGCGTGCCGCTGCGGTCTCCGTACGCGGCCACGCGCATCTCGCGTTCCGCGCGGGCGAGCGCGGCGAGTTGCCGGACGGACCAGCGCCGATCCCAGCCACGTTTGTGTGGCTTGCACAACGCGCAGCAAGCACGCTTGCTCTTGTAGCGTTTTCTCATGGTCGTCGTCCATCCGGGCAGGCCATTTCCTCCACGGGCCACCACGGTCAGGTGTTGCTCAGTCCACCAGGCCGACGTAGACGTTCTGCACATCGTCGTCGGCATCGACAGCATCGAGGAAGGCCTCGACCTCGGCCCGTTCGGCTGCGCCGATGGTGACGGGGTGCTTCGGTCGGTAGCCGAGTTGTGCGGACTGCACGACGAAACCGTAGGTCGGCAGCGCGCGGCCGACGGCATCCAACTCGGTCGGCTCGGTGTAGAACCAGGTCGCGCCGTCGTCACCGGGTTCGAGGTCGACGGCGCCGGCCTCGATGGCGGCGACATCCGGATCGGCAGTGGCGGATTCCGGCATGGCCTCGATCATGCCGAGGTGGTCGAAGTCCCAGGATACCGAGCCCGAGGCACCCAGCTGGCCCTTGCGGAACAGCACGCGGATGTTGGAGGCGGTGCGGTTGGCGTTGTCGGTCAGGCACTCGACGATCACCGGGACGCGGTGCGGGGCGAAGCCCTCATAGGTGAGCTTTTCGTAGCTCACGCCCGCGTCCAGCAACCCGGCACCCTTCTTGATGACGCGCTCCAGCGTATCCTTGGGCATGGAGGCCTTTTTCGCCTGCTCGACCGCCAGGCGCAGGCGCGGGTTCATGCCCGGGTCGGCGCCGTTGCGCGCCGCGACCATGATCTCCTTCGCCAGTTTGGTGAATATGCGGCCCTTGGCGTTGGCCGCCGCCTCCTTGCCCTTCGCTTTCCACTGTGCGCCCATCGGACGTCCTCGCTCTGTCTGTCGCGGCCGTGGACATGTTCGCCAGGTGCGAACGGTACGGGCCGGGGGCGCGATTCTACCGGAGGCGACGGGTCGCGCGAAATGGCCGGCCCGCCCCGGTCACCCCACGGTCACCCCACGGTCACCCCACGGTCACCCCAGCAGCCCCGGATTGAGCTGTCGCGTGGCGAAGGTCGGCATCGAGGCGAAACCCGCCCAGCCCGGATAGGGCAGCAGCAGTACGCCAGACCAGCCAGACCGCGGCGCCCATGGGCGCGGAGAGCGCGCCCCATATCGGGCCGAACATCCAGCCGGACGGCGGGCGAGGCGTGGGGCATGGCGGTGATTCCGGACCGATCGTCGCTGAATAGGTAAAAGGTGGAATCCGGCATCAAGATGTACGCGTACTGTATTTGCGATCAGCTGACGCAACTGGGCCCATGGGGCCAGTTGCTCCATCTCAGTCAGAAACTGTTCCCGCCGAGTCGGCTTGCGGTAGCGTTCAAAGTCACCGGTAGCGAAAGTCTGCTGTCTCATCGATACCTAGCCGTTGTGAGCAATGCACGTATTATCGCAAATGTTGGGACTTAATCAGAGTTGCCCTAGATCTGATCTTCCCCCAGTTCAACGGACCATTGAGTAATGGCCTGCGGCCATCTTCTCGAAGGCCAGTGGCGCCATCATGCCTATATGTGAATGGCGACGCTGGCGGTTATAAAACACCTCAACATACTCGAAGATGCTTGCCT
>JAIOJV010000102.1 GCA_019911805.1 Gammaproteobacteria bacterium | reverse complement strand
GGGCCTATCTGCGCAATGCCGATCTGAGTCGCGCGAACCTCGCTGGCGCGATTCTCGGTGGTGCGGACCTGGCCGACGCCGCCCTCACGGAGGCGAATCTCCAGGGGGCCTTTTTGACCATGGCGCGGATGGATCGCGCGAACTTGGACGGTGCAGTTCTCGTCCAGACGCGCGTCGACAACGTGAATCTGGACGGAGCGAGCCTCGTGGGCGCCGACCTGACCGAGGCCGACCTCTACGATTCGCGGTTCTTCTTCGCCGATCTGCAGGATGTGCGCCTGCAAGGTGCGAATCTGAACAACGCCGATTTCGGTGAGGCCAACCTCGACGGGGTGGTGACGGATACGAAAACCGTCTGTCCCGATCGCAGTAACGGCCCCTGCGAATGGTGATCCCTGAAGCTCATGTCAGCCACGGAAACACACGGAAAAATACGGATGAGATCATACGCTGCATACAACCGCGCTCCGCACCCGTCAGGTACGGAACCGAAGTTCTGCGGTGATGTCGCACTTCGATGTCTTCCGTACACTTCCGTGGCAAACGCGGTTTTTTTGTAGTTTTTTTGTTGTTGTACGTACCACTCCTCCCTTTCGGGGCCGCCAGGCCCCGCTTTTTATTCTGCCGGTGGTCGCATAGCCGGATGGCTCAGGCCGATCGTTCGAGTACGGTTTCTATAAGGCGCAGAAAATCTGCCTCATCGTTGACCTGGGCGAGCTCCGTCGTCGTCACGGTGTAGCCGTATCGGTCCACGATCGCCTCGTAGCGCGGAATCCGCGCATGGAACAACCGCGGGAACATCCAGCGCACGAAATCGTCGGGGTCGATCAGTGCCACATAGGGAAGACTGCACCCCTGCATATAGATAGCCAATTGTTCGTCCAGGAAATCTTCCCGGTAGTAGAGTGGCTTGGGGTCGGCCTCGGCACGGTGGATGAGTTTCTGTTCGTCGGCCTCCGTGGCCTTGAGGTAGAGGATGAGGGTGTGTTCCGCCAGGACTTCGATGGTGGTCGGGTCGTCGAGCTCGCAGACACTACCCCCCGCATCGTTGACGAAATGCCGGTAGCCGTAGATCTGCTGCGCCTTGCGGATGAATTCGGGCACATCGCGCATGGCGGCGATCTCGGCGCTGTGATGCAACGCCTGGCGATGCTTGAATTCCCGCAGCCCCAGCCCCCCCATTTCCGGATTACCCAGCTTGCCGAGAAAACTCGCGACCGGCTGTAGATTGTCGACGCCGATATTGTGGAGGATACGGATGGAATCGGAGCGCAGCAGGTCGCGGAGGAAGGGGATTTCCATCACTTCGCGCTTGAGATTGTCGAGGATAGGCTCGTCGAGGTAGCGGGTGCCGATACGGTAGTCGCCCGAATAATGAAACCAGTCACGCTTGCGCAGCATATTGGCAAGACGGGTCTTACCGACACCCGACATACCGAGCAGGCTGATGCGTCGGTTCTGCCAGTTTCTGAACTGTTCGGCACTCAATTTCACTGGGATGCTCCGCGGCGGGCCCGCCGGCGGCGGGGCGATGGCCTACTATACCGGGGCGTTGCCGGACGATGAAGTCGGCGGCTGTTCAGCGGTGGTGATTTGCCGCATCATAACGACTGCCATGAGCGCGTCCCTGTTCCCCGACAAGTCCCGCCTGCACGTCCGTGCCCTGTTCGTCGGCGAGCGCATCGACGTCCGCGCCTTTCAGGGGGCCGCGCGTATTGCGGAAGGGCCCTTGCTGGTGCGGGCTGGGGCGGAAGGCTATGCGGTGCTGTTCCGCTACGGTGCCATCGTGCTGTTTGGACTGCAGCCGCTGGAGGAGGTCACCTTCCTCGCCCAGCTGCAGCCGCTGATCGGCGGGGCGTTCACGGTCCCGGAATCCGAGGAAGCCGAGCTCGATAGCAGTGGGGAGAGTGACCACCGCCCGGACGCGTCGGGTGTCCTCCGCCTGGCGGATACGAGTGCGCCACGCCTGCAACTGCTGGCGGACGTGTTGGCCAAGAGTATCGTCCTGGCACAGTACGAGCGCCAGGTGACAGAGGTCTTCGACACCATCGAGCCGCTGGCGACCGGACTGCGGCGTGGCGGCCGCGTCGGCTTCCGGGCGCGGGAGCTGCTGCGCCAGATTGGCGATGTACTCACGGTCGAACACAAGATGGTCGGCCGCGCCGAAGTCGCGGAGAAGCCCGATCTACTCTGGGACCGCCCGGAACTGGAGCGGCTGTATGCCCATCTGGTGGACGAGTACGAGCTGGTGGAGCGCCATCGCGCTCTGGATCGCAAGCTCCAGTTGATCTCGCGGACCGCCGAGACGGTGCTGGGGCTGCTGCAGGCCCAGCGCTCGCTGCGCGTCGAGTGGTATATCGTCCTGCTGATCCTGATCGAGATCATCCTGTCGCTGTACGCGTTGTTCATCGCCGGATGACCCGCTGCACGCAGTTCTGCCGAGGGTGTGATCGGGTCGGGAT